>JALZVA010000025.1 GCA_023301335.1 Akkermansiaceae bacterium | reverse complement strand
TTGGCGATCTCCGCAGCTCGTGTGGTTGAGGAGACTTCGACGAGATCCGCATTAGGGAAATTTTGGAGAATCCAGTTTTTACATTGGCCGAAGACTTGAGGATGAGAATAGAGCGTTTTTATTTTCTCGCGAGGTATCGCAGCCATGAGACCATTTTCAATGCGTAGTAAAATTTGAGCACAGATTTTGAGCTCCGAGTTCACGAATAAATCGAGGGTGTGTGAGACTGCTCCTTCTGTAGAATTTTCGATTGGCACCACGCCGTAACTGGCTTTACGTCTAGCTACTTGGTCAAAAACTTCAGAAAAATTAGGCTGTGCGGCGTACTCCACAGAGTGGCCAAATTTTTTAATAGCCGCCTGGTGTGTCCATGTGCCTTCTGGCCCGAGGTAGGCAATTTTCAGATCGTCTTCGAGGTGAAGTGCCGCAGACATGATCTCTCGATAAATAGCTCGAATAGATTTTGCAGGAAGCTTGCCATCAGATTTTTCTACCAACTTTTTAAGAAGAGATTCCTCACGCTCGGGAGCATAAATTTGTAAATCTTCCTTTTTCTTAATCTCCCCGACTTCGTGGACGCAGTCCGCACGCTCAGAGAGGAGTTTGAGAAGTTTGTCGTCGATCGTATCGATACGCTTTCTGATGTCATCAAGAGGCATGGGCAGAGAGTAGAAATCAGAAGCCCTGATGGCAAGCATAGAGAGTGGCCTTGATGTGTTCTCTTTAGAACTGAGAGAAAAACCTCTCTGAGGGACCTAAGTAACTTATAAAATGAAATGGTGGGAGCTGAAAGAAAGGAGGTCTTCACCTCGTGTGAGAGCCCTCCATGCTTCGGTTGGGATGATGTTAACCGCAGTGCGAGGGGATGGAATTCAGACCTCAGCAGGAAGTCGCTACATCAGAAAATTAGAAAGAGGGAATGATCTGGTTGTCGATAAATTTCCTCTAAGCGCGCTTACGGCGAAGCATGACTCCGGATAAACCTAAACCAAGCAAAATTGCTGATGAAGGCTCTGGCACAGGAACCGTATCGAAGGTGAAGTCTAAATCCCTTAGGCGAACTGGGCCACCTCCAGCGGTAAGATAAAGAGTGTCACTTGCTCCGTTGGAAGTAATAAGGTCAATATTAAAAGATGGATCACCCGTGATAGTGGCAGCTCCATTTAAACCTACATAGTAATCAATATCACCAGTGGGAGTAGATACAGTACCATTATCAAAGCTAACTGATCGAATGGATGAAAAGCCATTGAAAACTATATCTTCGTCTCCTTCACCATCGATATAGCTAATATTATTTACCGTAAAACGGATGGTGTCACCATCGTCATAGGTGTTATTATGCCAGTTTTGTGTGATGGTGTTCGGTGTGATGGTGTTAGGTATGCCATTTGTCGAACCTAAGGTCACATCAGTGCCATCGAAAGTAGAATCTGTGTAAGCATTAACGACTAGGTCAAAAGTGAATATGTCATCAATACTACCTCCATCAAGATCCGCAGTTTGCGAGAAACTATACGTGACTGTGTCTGTTGCTGTATCAGTCGTTGTAGTAATGGTAAATCCATTAGAAGATGAGGTGTCGGGGTCAAGATTATCAACGGCGATTGTTGCAGCGTTAGCGGACAAGATGAATGTGCTAAATAGGATTAGGTTGTTTATAATATTTATGTTAGCTAACATTGGTTAAATTATTCATATGAGGTTATTTTTATAATAGGTATTGTTTAGTATTCCTGTTGGAAAGGGATTGTTCAAGATAGAAATGTAAAAAATAAACGAGATGATTAAAATAAAGGGTTAGATATTCTAAAGTATTGCAGTGCTATTAGGTATTAGGAATTCAATGAGAAAGAGAGAAATTAGATATTCTATCGACGATTTTGCTTAGATATCGCTATGGTAATCTCATTCTTGGTTTAAGAAATGGAGTTACGAACACCGTTTTCTAAAGTCCGAGAGAGAGGCCTCGCTGAGCTGCTGAAAGATGGCCTCTCTAGTCATTCCCTGCTTTCTCATGAAGAGAATGCTAAGATCATCATGGCGTTTCGCGAGTCGATGTCCATCATGACCCAGCACCAATGGGTGATGGTGGTAGGTAGGCTCTGGGTAACCGAGGGCAGCTTGTAAAACACGGTGAATGTGAGTAGAAGGGAGGAGGTCCCTGCCGCGTGTGATATCTGTGATGCCCTGCTGGTAATCGTCATGTACGACAGCGATATGATACGAAGTGCCGATGTCTTTTCTCGCTAAGATGATATCGCCTAAGAGAAGGGGCTGCACAGCCTGCTCTCCAAGAAAGGAGTCATGGAAACTTAAATTGGGGAATAGTGCCGCCGCTTTGTGGGAATCAAACCGCCAAGAAGGAATCTCGCCCTGTTGCTTTTTCTGAGTAATTTCTGCGTCAGTGAGTGATTTACAGGTTCCTGGGTAAAGCGCACCCTCTGGGCCATGTGGAGCATTAGTGATACGTGAAATCTCGTGTTCGATTTGCTTGCGACTACAAAAACAGGGGTAAACTAAACCTTGGCCTTGAAGTTGAGTAAGTACATTTTCATAGGCAAGGGTTTGGTCGCTTTGACGGAGATGCGGGGTAGGGAAGTGGAGATCTAAATAATTAAGGTCTTCGATGATTTGCTCGTAAAAATGTGGGCGTATACGCGACGTATCAATATCTTCAAACCGTAATAAACTCCGCCCCCCGTGCTGAGCTGCTAGAGTCTGTGCAAATTGTGCCGCATAGACATGTCCAAGGTGGAGAAACCCAGTGGGGGATGGAGCAAATCGAGTGAGCATAAAAGATGAATTGCTTAAGCTATGTTAGAGCTTTCCCTCGGAACGAAAGCTATAGAAAGCAGGGTGAGTCTCTGATGCTTGTCCGATGATGAGGTGGTCGTGGAGTTTGATTTGTAAAAGCTGGCAGGCTTCCTTGATTTGCTCAGTGATAGTGAGGTCCGCTTGACTAGGAGTGGGATTGCCAGTGGGGTGGTTATGGACGAGAATGATACCGTGGGCATGGTTCACGATCGCATGATGGAGAATATCACGGGGGTGGCAAATAGTTTGATTAGTAGTGCCCTTACTAACCTCAATAATCTTGAGGCAGTGCATCTTTGGATCGAGTAGGATCACACGTAGGCTCTCATGAACCAAGCCAATGAACATGGGCTTCACATGCTGGTAAATCTGCTCTGGATTGCGGAGGGCTATTTTTTGGATACGTTGCTGTGCGACCCGTTTTCCTATTTCAAAAGCAGCTGTTAGGAGTGTGCTTTTAGCGATTCCTAGGCCTTTTGATTTAGAAATTTCGGAAACTGAGAGGGTGGCGATATCCGCGAGGCTAGAGTGTTCGGTAAGGAGTCGTTGTCCAATTTGGATAGCATTTGCACCTTGGATACCATTGCCAATAAACAGGGCCAGAAGTTCCGCATCAGAGAGTGAGGCTATCCCTAACGACTTTGCCTTTTCTCTAGGCCGTAAGGGTTTTGGGATATCTTGGATACGTTCTGGCTTATTCTCCATATTCTTAGAGTGGGGCTAAGGAGGCTTGTTCAAGAAGAGCGTCTTCGAGATAAGCCTCATCAATAATGTCTTGTGCCCATGGCTGATCCTTGGCGATGTATTGGAGTATTCTCACTGCCATGAGTTGGACTTGTGGGATCTCTGACCAGATGAGTTCACCGAGATGCCTCCATTGGTTTGCTTGGAGATGTTTCTTAGGCTTCTCTAACTGTTGAATAGTCTGTTCGGAAAGGAAGAGACATAGCTCAAAATTTGGTTCTTTTGGAACAGGATGAATTTCGTAAATTTTAAGAGGAACGCCAGACTCGGTAGAGAGCTCGCAGCAGGACTTAGAGCGGCGTGCTAAGTCTTTTCCAAAAAGGGTGAGCGCATTCTGTCTCTCTTGGTGAGTATCAAATCCTTTAGCCATATTACTTATCTACGATTTTGAAAAGAGTCCCTTGCTGGTGTTCCATGAGGTAGAGTTCCCCATGTGCGTCCTTACCAAAAGATGAGATACGATTGATCTTATTTTCCTTAAGTTTGAACTGATCTGTCCAGTCGGTGAAGTGCACGGGTTTGTTATCCTCCACCTGAAATGACCAGAGGCGAGGATTGATCCAGTCCGCAAAAATGTAATGGCCTTTGAGTGCTTCTATGCTGCCCTGATAGATGAAGCCACCAGTGATCGAGAGACCTTCAGTTTTTCCAGCGCCATGCTCGTAGGTGTAGAGCGGTTCTGTTTGGCTAGCTGTAGGTTTTCCACCGATTTTTTTCTTTGGAGTGGAGGCAGCTCCTTCACGAAGTCTCCAGCCAAAGTCAGCTCCGCTAAGATTCTCTGCGGAAATGTAATTTATTTCCTCTTCTTTATTTTGTCCAACATCAGCAATGAAGAGGTGGTTGGTTTCTACATCCCAGTCACACCGCCATGGATTTCTTAAGCCGTGAGCGTAGATTTCAGACTTGATAGTATCATCATTTACATAGGGATTGTTAGGAGGGATAGAATAAGACTTATCTGCAGAAACATCGATGCGAAGAAGTTTTCCTAACAGACTTTGCATATTCTGGGCATAATTCTTAGGATCGTTTCCTGCCCCGCCATCTCCTGTAGAGATATATAAGAAATGATCTGGTCCAAATCCTACCCATCCACCATTATGGTTTCTATAAGGCTGGTCGATAGAGATGAGAATGTGCTCACTACTTGCATCGGCGGTTGTTGCAGTGGCTGGGTCGCAGTGAAAGCGTGCAATTTGAGTATCCCCCTTAAGGTTGGTGTAGTTTATATAAAACCTCCCATTTTTTTCAAAATTTGGATCAAAGGCCATGCCTAAGAGACCTTGCTCGTTCATCAGGATCTTGATGCGATCTCGAATATCAAGAAAGGGTTTATCGAGGATTTTCCCAGTGCTGAGATTGAGGATTTGAATGACTCCAGCCTTTTCTAGAATATAGAGATAGTTTTGCTTACTTGCCGTAGAGGTGGCCCAGACAGGCATTTTAAGATCCTTGGCGATGAGTTCAAGCTGGGGCGCAGCACCAGACGTGCTAAGAATGCTCAAACTGAGTAGAAGGGAAAGTTTCATTGGAGGGATAATAAATTGAGGAAACGAAACTGCAAACTCAAAAGATTAGGGCTAAGCTTTAAAAAGGACTAAGAAGAGCTAAGGTAGGTGCTGAGTAATTCCTTAAGACTGGTTCTTGCTCGGAAGAGCTGACTTTTAACTGCTGAGACAGTGAGACCGAGAACCTCTGCAATTTCCTCGTAGGAAAGTTGTTCATAGCGACGCAGGATGACAGCGAGACGTTGTTTTTCAGGAAGCTGAGAAATCGCGGTATTAATGGCATCTCTGAGTTCTGCTTCGAGGATGGTATTATCTGGGCTACGTGATTCGTGGTCGGCGATTTCGAGGTGGCTGTCTTCTGAGCGTTCCTCTATCGAGACCTGTTTCCGTCGTGCGCGTTTCTTTGACTCATTGAAGACCAGGTTTTTAGTGATGGTATAGAGAAAGGTGGTGAACTTCGCCTGTTCCTGATACCGCTTAGCACTCTTCCAGAGTCGGATAAAGACTTGCTGGGCAATGTCTTCAGCGTCAGCATTAGAGTTTAGCATCTTTGTCACAGTGCCAACGACGGCATGCTGATGGCGTTCGACAAGCTGCTCAAAAGCGTCCATATCGTCATCGCGCACACGTAGCATGAGAGCTACATCAATAGCATTCTGATCTACGGGGGCTTCATCACTTTGCGAAGGCATCTGTCTCTGTCTAGCTGGCACTACAACGTTTGTATAGCAAGAACCTGAAAGGAACGGTAAAGTTGCAAAAAAGAGAGAGCTTCTTATTGAGTTTCTTTGATTCTACTTCTGACCGTATCTGAGATTAAATCTCCGATCATGACAATAGCGGCTCCAAGGAGAATGAAGAAGAATAGTTCGTCTAATCTATCTCTGGCTTGAGCTTCTTTAATCTCTAGTCCAATCGAGGCAATCGATAGCATGCCAAGGATCGTAGCGTCTCTCACACAAGTTTCCCAGCGGTAGAAAAAGTAGAGAAGAAAACGATTGAAGTGGGTGGGGAGCAAGGAAAAAAAATAAGAATGCGCTCTTGATCCTCCTTGAAGTAAGGGGATTTTAGCATGATTGAAGTCGCGGTTATCAACTAATTCCCCCCCGAGTCTCCCGACAATGCCAAAGTTATGTATCGCTAGGGCAACAATCAATGGCCATGCAGAAGGTGGGAAGATAACGAGGAGTAAGAAGGCGAGGAGGTATTCAGGCATGGAGCGTGAAATGATAAAAATAAACCTCAAAAATAGGGCAACAGCACCTCGGATGAATGCTTGTAATCGAGAGTTGCCCTTATGCACGCCAAAGGGCTGTGGAGAGTTGAGCACCTTGGATGCCCAAGGAATCACACAGATAGCAGAGAGCCAAGCTAGGATCATTGCGGAAGTGGCGATGTAGAAGGTCTGAAGTGAGGCTGCAATGCCTTTGCTGAGGAACAGTTCCTTAGCCCATGGGAAAGCTTGTGACCAGTCACCCGAATTTCTTACCGTAGAGGGTGTGAGCTCTTTATCGAGAAAGCGTGTGAAATTTTCCCATCGTTGTTGAAAACTTAGATTCGACATCATTGACTCATCATCGAGCCATTGCGTAGCGGGTATGAGAGTTTGATGGTTCCAGACAAAGATGAAGAGAAGAACGGAGAAAGCAGTGAAGAATTTAAGGTAAAAACGCTTTGGCCTGTATTTGGTCAGCTGTTCGAGGGAGCGGTGGGGATGTTTACTTTGTTGCGGGCTATTGAGTTTTTTACGGGCAAAGCAACTGAGCCTTTCTACAACTAAAATAATCCCTAGAAGGACGTAGAGCAGTGTCCAAATTTCTCCGTAGTAACCTATCCCTTCTGCCGCAGCAGCCTCGATGTGGTAACCGAGTGTAGGGATACCGACAAAGCCGAAAATAGCGGCGGATCGGATCGCACATTCATAGCGGTAGAGTGCGTAGCTGAGAATGTCATTAAAGGCGAGTGGGACGACCCCAAAGAGCCAGCTAGAAAAAGGAGAGCCACCTTGGAGTCGGATCTGATCACGGCAGTTACTTTCCTGCTCATCGAGTATTTCTGAAAACACCTTAGCTAGAGTGCATCCATAGGGGATAGCAATAGCTGCGATGATGGAAAATGGGGTGGTACCGATCGCACTAATAAAAAGCAGTCCCCATAAAAGCTCGTGAATAGATCTACCCGCTGTAATAAGGATTCTAACAAATCGGTGGAGAAGCTGGGCAGTGGCACGGGGAATCCATTTAGATCGGGTGAATTGCCACCAAGAGCGAGAAGCAAAAAAGCCCATGAAAATACCTATAGGAATAGCTAAGCTAAATCCACAGGTAGCATATTTAACCGTGACCCAGGCTGCTTTGATGATTTTCTCATAGTAAGGAGGGATGGTGGAGGGGAGTTCTTCTTTGTTAGGGTAATCGAAGGCGGGGTTGAAGGCTGCTTTGAAAAACTCAGTGGCAGCATTCACGCCATAATGATTGAGTTTGAAATCTGCCCATTTGATGTCGGTTAAATTGATACAAAAACAGAGGAGCACGAGAGAGAATAGGATGAACCCTCGTCGCTTGCCAAAAAGTGTCTTGGTGGTGGAGAGTTCCATAGCTGATTAACCAATGAGATCCTGGGAATCTAGTTCAAAAAGGCTGGCTAATTCTTGCTCGTTAGGGCTTGTGGAATCGAGCACGAGTTTTCCTTTACGGAGCCCAATCACTCGGGGGAAATACTCTACAGCCAGTCCAATATTATGGATAGACATCAGCACTGTGATGTTATTCTTCGTGGCGATTTCTTTAAGCAGTTCGACCATACTTTTAGCTCTAGCAGGGTCAACGGCTGAGACGGGCTCGTCAGCGAGGATGGTGTGGGGATTCTGAAACAATGCTCTGGCAACGGCTACGCGCTGCTGCTGACCTCCTGAGAGTGTGGAGGTGGTATCGTAAAGCTTTTCGGGAATGCCGACGGTGTTGAGGACTTGATGAATAGTTTCTAAATCACTCTTAGAGGGAGCTAGAAATTTCTTTAACATTGTTAGACTGTGAAAGTGGCCAACTTTTCCTAACAGAATGTTTTGATAAACTTTGAGTGAGCTTACCAGTCCTAGGTCTTGTGGGATATAGGCAATCTTGCAGCGTAATGCTTTGAGCGCCTTTGGAGATAAGGTTGGGACATGTTCTCCGTGGATAGTGAGCGTTCCTGAAGTGGGGAGGTGTTGAGCGTTGAGGTGGCGAAGAAGCGTTGTTTTTCCACTTCCCGATGGGCCAATAAGAGAAATAAATTCACCCGCTTCGATTTCTAGATTGATCCCAGACAGAGCCTTGTTAGAGCCGAACTCTTTCGTGATGTCGGAGAGATGAATCATGTGTAACTAAGTTTGAGAAAGAGTGAGAAAGAGTGAGAAAAAAAGAACCCTCTCCACCAGGTTGGAATATCCAGTCAGAGAGGGTTAAATAAAGTAAATAGGTTTCGCGTATTACTTAGCGTCGAAGTCGATGCTCTTCATGATTTCAGCGATATTGTTGAAATCATCATTTTTTGCAGAGATGAGCTTCTTACGGTTAATACAGTCGAGAACTGCTGGGTCCTCACACTCTAGAAGAGCTTGTTGGACTTTCTTCATGAATCCTTCACCGTGGATTTTTTCGATAGCTGGGTGGATCGTGAAATTGTAGTCATAGTAGTCTGGAGTTTCCCAGATTTTGATGACTGTATCCTGATCAATCTCACCTTTTTTGAGCATCTTATTATAAGTTGAGTAGCTCATGACACCAGCTTGGACAGCTCCGCTTGCCACATCCGCCGCGACACCACCGTGGCTACGCTTCCCTGTGAATTTAAATGGCTTTGAGAAAAAGTCTTCTGGGAGTTTTCCTGTCTCTTGCTTAATGAAGTGTGTCGGCATGACACGTCCAGAAGTAGAAGATGTAGAGCCAAAGGTGAAAGTTAGGTCTTTAATTCCCATTGGAAAAGTCTCAGAAGGCTGTAAGCCTGTGTCCTTGTGAGCGATGAAGAAAGACTTATACTTTGGGTCGATTTTTCCTTGGGCAATAGCGAGAGAGCCTTCAACCTTGTCACGAGCTTGCACTCCTGTCACACCACCGAACCATGCAAGGTGTGTTTCTCCCTGAGAAAAACTTGCGACAGATGCAGAGTAATCATTGGAGTTACGGTATTTGAATTCAACACCGAGCTTTGTGGATAGGTAGTCTGTGAGTGGCTTGTAGCGTTCAGCTTGGTCTGTTCCGCTCTTATCAGGAATGGCAGTCCAATAAATAGTTTTAGAAGCACCTTCAGAAGTGTCTCCTTTTTCTCCACAGCTCGTGAGAGCTACAGCACTTGCGATGATTGATGCTGTAAATGCACCTTTAATATAGTTTTTCATAGTTTTGCTAGCTATTGATGAGTTTCTGGCTCTAAAAGCGAGTCAGTTCATACTCAGAAGAACTAATAAGCGTTTTATTCTCTCTGTCCAGTGACAAGGTGATGAAATTGTTTAAAATGGCTTGATTTTTTAGTAGTATAGGAAGAAGAAGGTCGTCCGCTCTCCGGGTGATCGCGGTCAAGCTTGCTTGGTCGAGGAAAGTCCGGACATCACAGGGCAGCGTGCCTCTTGAAAGGGAGGGACTGATAGTATAAGCTATTAGGACGGATAGTGCCGCAGAAAATAAACCGCCGAGAAGCTTGCTTGCAGGTGACGAGGTAAGGGTGAAAAGGTGGGGTAAGAGCCCACCGCTCCGGAGGTGACAAAGGAGGCTTGGTAAACCCCGCGTGATGCAAGACATAACAGGAGAAGGGCAGCCCGCCCGATTAGAATCTCCGGGTAATAGTCGCACCTCGCAGCAGTGAGGCCCCTTCGGGGTGAGACAAATGATCACACAGTCCCGTGTTAGACGGGATGGACAGAATCTGGCTTACAGGAGAGCGGCTTTTTTCTTTTATTTTTAGAGTAATCCCCTTATAGGGAAAGCATGTGGCTATGGTCTAAATTATCTTCGAAAAAATGGCACGACGCGTGGGAGGAAAGATTCTACGGGAATCCTAATGCGGTCATTTCTGAATTAAGCACAGGGAAGTCCCTACGTGTAGAGGTCTACTGCCCTTCGGAGAAAGAGGCAGTAGCGATCCAAAAACAGTTTGGAGGCTCGGTAAGGGTGCTAAAGATGCAGAATTGGGTAGCGATGGCAGAGACAAAGCGACCACCAATTAAGATTAGAGATGCTCTCATTGTGTCTCAAGATAGAGATGGTGAAGAACTTGATCAGCTTGTTAAAAAATTCCCTAAACGGCATATTATAAAAATGCCTGCAGAGATGGCATTCGGCACAGGAGACCATGCCACGACATCGACCTGTCTCAGGTTACTTGTGGATATAGCAGGTGAACAAGAAGGAGACTGGGAGATGCTAGATCTGGGCTGTGGAACGGCAATTCTTGCTATCGCAGCGAGGCTCTTAGGAGCGTCCGCATGTGAGGCGCATGACTTTGACCCTCAGGCGGTGAAAGTCTCGAAGGATAACTTGGTGCTAAATCAGGTGGATAATATCCTAGTGAAAGAGCAAGATGTGCTTGAGTGGAAACCTAAGCGCACTTGGCCTGTAGTCGTGGCGAATATGTTTTCGACAATCTTACAGAAAGCTTTTCCAACAATCGTTAAAAGTATGGCGAAAGACGCTGAACTCGTAGTTTCTGGAATCCTAGCAGAGCAATGGGAGGAAACACGAGAAGTGGGAGAGCAGCATGGGCTAGTCTTTTCTAAGGTCGTTAAGAAGGGGAAGTGGGTGACTGCTAGAGCTAAAAAAAGCTAAGTAGCCTGCACGAAAATTATTGCTGTTTTAGCACACACTGGGAGCGGAATGATTTAAGCGGGTTGAAAGAGAATCTTCCCATTTTTATGAGCTTGTAGATGGTGCTCAAGAGCGTCTTTGTATTCTTTAAGTGGATAGACGGCCTCGATCGGCTGGATTAGTTTGCCCTGTCGAATCCATTCTGCAAGCTGCTGATAGCTGGACTCTATGGTGCTTTTTGGGAGCTCCTTCAGATCTTCTGTGATCCATAACCCGTGGAGGCTGATCCGCTTAAAAATAAGAAATTTATTAGGTACTTTGAGACTGCGCTTACTCATAGCTCCATAAGTGATGTGTTTTCCTTGAGGAGCTAGGCAATCCATGAGCCGGAGGGCACTGTCGCCTCCCACGGCATTAAAGGCAAGTTTTGGGGCAAGGTCCTCTCCCGTGAGTGCTTTAATCTGATTAACGGAATCTGAGTGATCTAAAAAAACGTGATCAGCACCTGCGTCGTTGAGTATGGGGAACAGCTCTTCTCTTCTTACTAAATTGATGGTGCGGAGTCCGAGAAGCTTAGCAATCTGGATGACGCATTGGCCTACACCTGAGTTGGCTGCATTTTGAATGACATAATCACCTTGCTGGAGGGTGCTGAAGCCTTTTAAGAGTCTCCATGCTGTCATAGGGTTCACTTTTAGCATGGAGGCTTGTAAAGGATCAATAGGAGCGTTTAAAACGAGGAGGTCGTCTGGGGAGACGAATACTTTTTCAGACCAAGATCCGACACGTTTAAGAAAAACAACCTGAGCTCCTTCGGGAAAATCGATATGAGGTGAAGCTAGGATAGTCCCGGAGCCTTCTAAGCCTAGTGAACAAGGTAGGGGAGGCTTTACCCCATAGGTTCCCTGAATAAGGTTGATGTCTGCAGGATTAATAGGAGCAGCATCAATACGCACTTCGATAGTGGCTGTAGCGGAGTGTGGAGCACGGGATACTGAGCTCTGAACCACGTTTAATGGATCGCCATATTCTAGGATACTGAGGTGTAGATTTTCTGACATACGGTGAGACAAAAAAAGCATTCTCCTTAGAGAATGCTTTTAATAAAAAGTTGTTACTTAGGCCTAAAAGTCCTGAGTACGTGTGAAGTAGAAGTTATCAGCACCAAGTTCTGGTGGGAATTCACTGAAACCGCTGTAAGGATCCATTTCGATGCGAGCGTCAGCACCACATTTTTCGTAAGGTGGCTTAAATGTGCCTTTGTAAGTAGGGCAGCGGAAAGTAATAAGTTCATACCAGCCGTATCCAAAACGCTTATAAGCTTTGCTCACACCTGTAACAACACCGTGTGACCAGCCTGCTTTGCTACCATCTCTACGAGATACACGAGC
Source organism: Akkermansiaceae bacterium (assembly GCA_023301335.1). Lineage (GTDB taxonomy): Bacteria > Verrucomicrobiota > Verrucomicrobiia > Verrucomicrobiales > Akkermansiaceae > Rubritalea. The sequence continues at coordinate 4,084 of JALZVA010000025.1, read as the reverse complement.
AATAGATTCAGGGATCTCAACAGAAGCGTAAAGAATGTTAGCTACAGCTCTACCGAGTTTACGGTTAGACGTGTATTTAGTTGATGGTGGAGCTTGGATGTCAGCGTATGCAGTAACTGCAGTTGCTACTAATGCGAACGATATAGTAAAAACTTTTTTCATGTTAGATGGAGTATGTGTGAAGATTTGTAGGCTTGGCAATAAGAAAGTTAAGAAATGTATAAATAATTGAATTTTTCTACTTAAGTTCCTTTTGAATCCTTGAAATAGCGCTATTTACACGAGATCTAAGGCTAGGATTTTTAAATTTTGGCTTAATGTTTTTTAAGATGGCTGGAACCCAGGCTTCAGGAATGTTGGCAAGGACGCCTAAAATTTTTGAATACTCGTTATCAGATTTTGCAACATTAATAACAGAGGTCCAGTCTGCTGGGGAAATTTCCCCACCGTTTAATTTAGTCTGATAGAGCATGTGAGCAAGCGTTTCGACACCTTGATTACGAAGCTTAGAGCCTAAATCCTTATCGTCAGGGATATTTTTGATGGTCTTTGTAAGGGGCTGGATAAGTGATTTGTTAGGCCAATTTTTAAGCGCGATAGAAGTTTGCAGTAGAGTTGTGGCGTTGCCGCTATTTAAAGCTTTGGTGATTAGTGGGATTGCACCTTTTTCGCCAGTTGCGGAAAGTAAGTTAATACAAAGCTGTTTATTGTCTTCATTTTTACTGGATTTGTGGGCTTTTACGAGTTCGTTGGTGAGAGGTTTCTTATTTTCAGTTCTAAGAATAATAGATTTGAGTGTTTTTTCAGCCCCTGTGAGAAAAGCTTTGTTAGTAGAAGTAGTTACGGATGGAAGGAGCGCTAAAAAATCGTGTTTGGCATCTGCGTGGAATTGAAGAGAGTCGAGTGCGGCAAGTGCTGATTCGTGGTCAGGATTTTCTGAAATCCACTTTGTTATAAATGAAAAGGCCGAAGTGCGACCTTCGGCAATTTCAGCTCTGATTTTTAGAATATGGGTAAATAACCGTTGCCGTTTAAACTCGTCCATGACGGCATCTCGGGTGGCGAATTTAGCCATCGTTTCATCAGGATCGTAATCGCCTTTATCTGACTTTGCTTGCAGGAGGATGATTTCGCAAGCTTCTGAGGCGTTCACTTCATGTTTTGAAAAACCTTCAAGGATGGAGTTAATATGATCTTTTGCTACTGCTACTTTATGAAAAGGATCTTTAGGTTTTACCATTTCAGCATATCCTTCATAGATATTTTGAGTCTTAGTTTCTTTATTACCGGTTGCTAACATAATCGAGAGCATGATAATAAGAGCAAGTAGGACGATCGCAACAATGATGATGACTGGATTGAACTTTGGCCTTTTAGCTGGGAGCATTACTCCAGGGGTGGGAGCAGCTTCTTGGGCTGGTGCGGCAGCAGTGGAGGCAGGCGCTGGTGTAGTGGCAGGCGCTGGTGTAGTGGCAGGCGCTGGTGTGGCTAGATTCGTTGTAGCGGCTGCACCTGTTGCTAGATTCGTTGTAGCGGCTGCACCTGTTGCTAGATTTGTAGTGGCAGAATTTGCGACTAGTGCACCAGAAGCAATTGCTTGAGCGGCACTTTGTTGTGCGGCTGTGTGTGGGTTAATCTGCCCATTTGGAGAGACAACTGGCTGCCCCGCGCCTGGTGCTGTGGCGGCTAAAGGCTGTGAAGCGGTCACTCCAAAAGTGTGCACGGAGTCATGCGCAAGGAAATGTTCGAGAGCTGCACGTGCAGACTCAGGACGGTCATCCATATCTCTACGGATGTGCCACATGACCCAGTCACAGAGCCAAGGTGGAAGGTCTGGACGCACTTCGATCAGTGGTGTGACCTTATTTTGAAGGTGCGCAGCCATAACTTGAGGAGCTGTATCTCCATTAAACGGGTACTCACCTGAAAGAGCATAGTAATACATAGCTCCTAGTGAATACATATCGGTGCGGCGATCTAATGGAGTTCTTTCGAACTGCTCAGGTGCCATAAAGAAAATAGAACCAAATACCGCGTCACCGTGGTCAATAGTTTGGAGAGATGGCTTAGCGGAAAATTTAGCGAGACCGAAATCTACGATTTTCACTTGGAACCTTCCTGAAGGTAACCAAGAAACCATAACGTTAGATGGTTTTAAATCACGGTGAACGAGGTCGAGGTCTTGTGCAGCGATCATTGCTTCCTGCGATTGAAGAGCAACTTCTTTAAAGTCTTCAAAAGTAAGGGTGCCACGTTCGACCATTTCGTCGAGCGTTTTACCATTAATAAGCTCCATGACTACATAAGGACCTTCTTCATCGATGCCTGCATCATAGACCGTCACAATGTGCGGGTGCTGAACGGAAGAAAGCGCAGTAGCTTCCTTAAGTAGGTTAGCCGTAGCGTCTTCAGCGTTTAACTCGCTGTCTTGCAGGACTCGTTTCATGGCAACTTCTCTGCGAAGTTGTGTGTCATAAGCACGGTATACGGCACCAACGCCACCCTGTCCTATTTTTCCTCGTATTTCGTATCTATCTGAACTCATGTGGAAGTATTTAAAGCATCGGTAGCATGGCATAATCTTTAAGTGTGGCAATAAGTAATTTTAAAAATAAAAAAAGGCACTTGAGGATAAGGGATTTTTAAAGATGTTAAGTTTTATTAAGTATGTGTAATTGTTTTGTTTTGAGTATGTTGTGGTTTACTTTTGACTGCTATGTATGGGATTCATGGTAACTTTAAATTGTATGTTTGTGTGGAAGCGGACGTTTTTTGGAGTTGCTTTTCTGAATATAAGATGGGGTGAGTCTTAATTTCGAATGAATAGATGATTTTAGTCTTGCTCACTTTAAAAACGTAGAGTAACTCCCTCAGCACACTTTGAGTGGACGGGGCATTAGCTCAGTTGGTAGAGCACCTGCATGGCATGCAGGGGGTCAGCGGTTCGAATCCGCTATGCTCCACCAAGTGTATATAAAACGGGGTCTTAGAGGCCTCTTTTTGACTTTATAAAAGAGAACTTCATGAGCGAATTATCCGGTGAGAACCTTGCCATTGCGTGTGCGAAAGCAGCCGATGAGATCCAAGCAGAAGAGATTCGTGTGCTCGATCTCAGAGGACTTTCTACCTTAACCGACTTCATGATTATCTGTTCAGGTAATTCTATGCCGCACTTGAAAGCGGTGTTACGTGAAATTTCTGCTACGATGCTAGATAAGCACGGAGTGAAGCCTACCTACACTGATGGAAACTCAGAAGCCAAGTGGGTGGTACTCGACTTTGTCGATGTGATGATCCACGTGATGGTCGAGGAAATGCGTGATGTTTACGCCCTGGAAGAGCTTTGGGGGGATGCCAAAGACGTGGCTTGGGAAGCTTAAGCTTCTGGCTTTCTTAGAAAAACGAGCTGAGTCTCAGTGCTTGATTCCGCATCATAGCGGTAGCCCTCTTCAGTGAAAGTAGTGAGTGCTTCTGGGGAACTGATTTTATTTTTAATGATCCAAGCTGCCATGCTGCCGCGTGCTTTCTTTGCATAGAAGGAGATGATTTTATATTTATCGTTTTTATAGTCTTTAAAGATAGGGGTGATGACTGGTGCGGAGAGTTCCTTTTCTTGTAGTGAGGAGAAGTATTCGTTGGAGGCGAGGTTGATGAAAGCGGCTTGCTTCATTCCTTTAATTTCTACATTCAGTGCGTCAGTGAGGATGCTCCCCCAGAATGCGTAGAGGTTTTTACCACGCTTGTTTTGGAATTTAGTGCCCATTTCTAAGCGGTAAGCTTTCATGAGATCAAGTGGGCGTAAAATCCCGTAGAGGCCAGATAAAATTCTGAGATGCTTTTGGGCATAGTTAAAATCTGATTTATTCCAGTTCTCTACAGCGAGACCTTGGTAAACATCACCTTTGAAGCATAACAGGGAAGGACGGCAGCTCTCGGATGGACGGTGGGGTTTTTTCCACTCCTGATAGCGGTGATGGTTGAGTGTGGAGAGCTTCTCAGAGAGCGACATGAGCGAGGCGATTTCCTCAGTATCTAATTTCTTGAGCTCTGTGATGAGCTCTGAAGAATGAGATAAATGAGCAGG
>JALZVA010000024.1 GCA_023301335.1 Akkermansiaceae bacterium | reverse complement strand
TTCTTAGAAATTTTCCTTTCTTACCGAATTGAGCAAAAATTTAGTAAGGATCAGATCATGGAATTTTATCTGAACCGTGTACCATTTGGTAGTGGCTATTATGGAGTCAGATCTGCCTCACTTGGATACTTTGGGAAAGAGCCCAAGGATTTAGAAACGTGGGAATGTGCTTCATTGGTAGGGTGTATTAAAAACCCCTCTGTTTTTTCCCCGCTTAAGAACCCTAAGAATAATAAAAAATCACGGGATAATGTGCTTAACCGTATGCTCGTTGAAGGGTTTTTAACAGAAGAAGAGTGTGACTTGTATAAACAAGAATTAGTAGTCACGAACCCGAAGCCGATTGAGCGTGGAACTTCTTACTTTTATGATCGTGTGACAGCGTTCATTCAGAATAATGTGCCAGAGACTGAGAGAGAAGGCGGGGGATTGAAAATTTTTACAACCTTGGACAATAAGCTACAGGAAGGCTTAGAAAAAAATATTCAAGGGCAGCTTTACTTGGTCGAAAGTCGTGAGGACTATAGCCACCCTAAGTATGAAGACTACGACCCAAAGAAGCAAAAAAGAACGAATTACCTTCAAGGAGCGGGGCTACTCTATAACCATAAAACGGGGGCAGTGCTCGCCTATGTGGGAGGGCGGGACTTCCGCCATAGTCAGTATGATTTTATCCAAGCAGGGCAGCGTCCTTTAGGCACAGCCTTTTTACCTGTAGTCTATGCCTCTGCACTGGAAAATGGGCATAGCCTCTCTTCTCCAGTGATTGACGAGGCAATGGATAACCGAATGGTGATGGTGTCGGGTCAGGAGGGGATTCTAGCAGAATGGGGTGAAGAAACGCTTGAGCCTCAGTACCAAGGATTTATTCCTGCACGGCAGGCACTAGCAGATTCTAAGATAGCAGCCACTGTTAGATTAGGAAAAAAAATTGGGTTAGAGAAGGTGAATGAGGTTGCGGAACGCTGGGGCTTCTCCATGCCGAAAAGGCAGAGAGATGAGAGAGTACTAGTACGTGGTGTGATTGGCTCGGAAAGTGCCTCAGTGCTTAAGGTGGCCCAGGCTTATTCTGCGATCGGAAATAACGGGATGAAGCCGAATGAATTGTTTTGGGTGAATAGAATTGAGGATAGCCAAGGGAACCTCCTCTATCAAAGCGAGAAAGCTCCTAAGCAGACACGGGTCATGAAGTCAGAGCAGGCGTTCCTAATGCACACTGCCTTACAAGATGTTTGGAAACGAGGAAACTTAGAGGAAGAATTTTCAGAGAAAGGGGATTTTGATTTTAAAGGAGGAGTAAAGACGGGGACGACGTATAATTTTTCTGACCACTGGTGTGTTGGATATAATGGAGATTTATCCTGTGCTGTTTGGGCTGGGTTCTTCTCAAATAATAAGCCGATCTACTCTGGAGCTTTTGCTAAGGAAACCGTTCTCCCTGTATGGAAAGATTTAATGGCTTCCGCTACACAGGAAATTAAAGCTGTGGAAGTAAAGCAGCCAGAACATCTGATAGGTGTGAGGGTGTGCTCGAAGTCAGGGCGTAAATGCACACACGATTGCTATGAGCAGAGGAAGGACCCTATTTCAGGAAAGGTGAACTATTATTCTACTTGTGTGGTGGAGTTTTTCGAAAAGGGTAAGGAGCCGACTACTTTCTGTGACGTGCACGGAGACTTTGCGAGCGAAGAGGTGAATGTGATCCTAAATTCTGTAGCTTCTGCAAAAGAGCTTCTTTATGTGTTACCTATCGAGCCTAAATCGCTTGTCTTAAATGGGACTGATCCTTACGGAGCAGAGATTCCAGATTTTGACCCATATCAGAATAGGAATACCGATAGTGATATATTAGGGAGTGGAATTATTTTAGATCAGATGGAAGAGTTAGACAAAAGTGCTACTATCTATCAGCCTCGCCCTGGCAGGATTTATCTTGATGAGTAGATAAGAATGACTCCTAAAAGAATATTTTAGATGTGTTAGGTGGGTATTCGAATACTTTGTACTACTGTATTCGATTGATGGTGACAGTGATGAGATCAGGTATATTTAGCTTATTTGCCATCATATCCTCTACCACAGTAGGATTGTTTTCTAGATTGGATTCTCTAATTTTGATTTGTTGCAGACGAACCCCTGAGTTAGAAAGATATTCTAAGAGAGGCTCTCTCTGATTCAATGATGCTTTGAGTCCAGAAAGAGTGAAGTAAAAGAGCTTGTCTGATAGTTGAGGTCTAGAGGTAGCCCATGCAATAGATTGACCTTGCTTTACATTGTGCGGGAGAGGTGGGATAGCAGAGCCGTTAAATTTAATTTTTACAGTAGCAGTTCCTGTAGTGAGGAGCTGCTGGGTCAGTGTTGTGCTCTTAACAAAATAAGTCTCAAACTCTAAAGGCTTGGGTAAGTTAACAGGCCTATCGTTGGGATCGGGTTGATCAGTCTTCACACAAGAGTGACAGAAAAAACAGAGAGTAGGGAGGAGTAGGTATGGATAAAGTTTCATCATGGTGGAGCTAAGTGAGAAGGTGGTAGAATTTTTTTAGTTTTGAGAGTTTATACTCTTTAGTAAAGACTTGAAAGTTGTCCGCTTTCATTTTTTGGAGGATGTTGAAGTAAATTTTTCTCATCGCTTCTGAAGCTCGGAGAGCATGTTTGTCTTCTGGGGAGATGGCAGCCTGTGCTTCACGGTAGTAAGTTTCGGCGCGTTCGGCATGATAGTGCATCATGGCGATGAAGCGTCCGTCGTAGACTCTCCCTACGAGGTCACGCTCTGAGTATTGGAAGCGAATCATTTCTTGATGCGGAAGGTAGATACGATTCCCGTTTTTTAGATCATGGCCAACATCTCTGAGAATATTTGTGTATTGAAGAGCGTGGCCAAGTTTTTCCGCATAGATTTCAGAAAGGGGATTGGTGCAGCCAAAAATTTTAATGGCAATTAAACCGACACAACTGGCTACGCGATAGGTGTATTGCTTTAGTTCATCCCAAGAACCAAATTTTTGTTCGCTGTAAATATCAGACTTACACCCTTTAATGATTTCTAAGAAGTGATTTTTATCGAGAGCGTATTTTTGAATAAGGTAGAAAATATCAGGTTGAATAGGATTTAGCTGTGGAGAGGCTATGCCTTTTTCAAGTGATCTGGACCATTGATCCAAGGATGTTTCTTTTTTTTCTACGGACTGATGAGGGTCGTCAGCAATGTCATCAATGATGCGGCAAAACGCATAAAATGTGATCATGTCATGACGTGCTTCTTTGGGAAGGGAAAGAAGAGTAAATGCCAGGTTTGATTTTGACTTCTTAGTGATGTCCTTCGCCGCAGGCATAAATGAACTTATTTAATAAGGCCCCAATGAGGGTCAACCTCATGGGTGAATGGCCATAAGGAGATGAGTGCAGGGCCAACGAGGTTGTATTGCTTCACTGTGCCCCAGTAACGGGAATCCAGAGAGACATTAGTGTGGTCACCGAATGCTGCATATTCTGCTTTAAGTTGGTGCTCAGCGCCGTTGAGCTGCATAGAATCAGAAGGTGTGCTAAGAGGGTTTGAGTAGAGTCGATCTTCAACGAGAGTATAGCCTGTAAAGCCTTCCGCTCTCTTGTAGTCGAGATCCTGTGCGTATGCGAGACCCTTATCGGTAGCAACCTCTCCATTGATCATGAGCTTCCCTTCAGAAGTGATAGAGATTGTATCACCGGGGACTCCGACACAGCGTTTGATATAGTGTGCACCACCCACTTGGTCTGTTAGTCGGATGTCTTTTGTGATTGGCTTGCCGTCTGGGCCGATAGCGAGGTTACCATCCTTATCTTTTTCATACACATATTCGATGGTTTTGTGCACTTCGTCTATGCCTCTCGTATCGAACACGAACGTCTCTCCTCGTGTAGGCTTCTTGAAGTGGTAGGAGAATTTATCTACGAGTACAAGATCTCCTGAATCGACAAAGCCCTGAGTGATAGTTTCTCCTGCTGTATATAGGCCTGTATACTCCGGATTTCTTTGTTGATAAGTGGCAATAATATCACTGAGAGAATTGGCAGATGCCGAAAAGCTCTGCGTGCTGCCATCTGAGAACGTAATGATTGCTCGGGTAAAAAATTTAGCTACCTGAGTGTCTTGGATATTCGCGATAGAGCAATCGCTCGGGGCTACGATATTCACGTAGGTTCGGCCGTGTGTTCCAATTTGAAGTAGCCGTTGTGGGAAGCTCGGCCATTTTTCTTTTTCTAGAACATGCCCGTTGATCCCATTAAGGGTAGGCTGCATAGAGCCAGTAGGGATGCGGAAAGGCTTTAATAAATAGGTCTGGACCCCGAGAGCTACGACGATGGCTACAAAAAATACTTCTGTATTTTCTGCGATAGAATTTGGCCTGACATAAGTGGAGAGTGACTTTTTACACTCTTGTTCTAGTAGGTTACACTTCTTTTTAACTTCTTTAGCGTCATTGCTTTTTAGAGAATCTTTAACATTCTTTTGGCATGCTCGAATATTTTCGATGTCAGCAGGGTCGATAAGATCTTTCTTATAGCTGATGAATTTATTAGCTCCCTTAATTGTTCGAAGGGCGTCTTTTTTCCATTTAGATTTCCAGAGCATGGTTAGATATGAATGTGTTGAGAGTATTGGGGAATACAGGTCATTTTACAAGCCCCCAATGAGGGTCAACTTCATGAGTAAAAGGCCAGAGAGTGAAGAGTGCTGGTCCAACGAGGTTATACTGCCTCACTGCTCCCCAGTAACGGGAATCTGAGGAGATCGATGTGTTATCTCCGAAGGCTGCGTATTCTGCGTAGTGAAGATGTTCTGCCCCCTTGAGCTGGAGGGAGTCT
>JALZVA010000023.1 GCA_023301335.1 Akkermansiaceae bacterium | reverse complement strand
AAGGCTCCGCATGAAGTAGGGGAGTCCGTCTTGAAAATGCGTATCGACCAAGAGTTTGAAAAAAAGGTCAATAAACTCCAGAATGCATTATTTTCCTCAGAGGGGAAAACAAAGTAGAAAACCTGTTTCACCTACCACCCGCTATAGTATTTTTTACATTTTGTAATGGTAGCACGGTGAAAATTACTTATCTTAATGGGGAACTACTTATTTAATCTATGCAATCACTTCTTTTAAATCATATCGTCTTAGGGTCATTGGTGACCACTTCCTTGATTATCCTCGGGATTATTGTTGTTGTCGTAATCATCTTAGGATTCTGGTGTATAGGCTTGTATAACAAATTGGTAACATCACGGAACCGGTATAAAAAAGCCTTCGCCGATATCGATGTACAGCTGAAGAGAAGGCATGACCTCATTCCCAATCTTGTGGAGACCGCAAAAGGCTACATGGCTCACGAGAGTGAAACCTTAGAGGCAGTGATTGCTGCTAGAAATATCGCCAGCGATGCCCGCCAAGGTGCAGATGCAGGAGATTCAGCGAGTATGGGCTCTCTTGCTCAAGCTGAAAGTGGTCTTGGTGGAGCTCTAAGCCGCCTCATGATGGTGACGGAATCATATCCAGATCTCAAGGCAGATCGCCAAATGTCAGAACTTAGTGAAGAACTTACCCACACAGAAAATAAGGTGAGCTTCTCACGCCAAGCATACAATGGTGCTGTGACAGATTATAACGATTACCGCGAGACCTTCCCCACAAACATTTTTGCGAATATGTTTAACTTTACAGCAGCGGTGCTCTTTGAAGTATCAAGTGATGCTGAGAGGGAAGCTGTAAAAGTAGAATTTTAATCTCCTTAAGCCGCCGTGTGAAATTACGGCGGCTTTATTTTTTTCTTAGATGAACTTTTATAAAGCTCAAGATGATGCGCACAAGAAGACGCGGTTGTTAGTCTTCTATTTCACCATGGCTATCGTCGGCACAGTGCTGGTGATGCATGCTGCGGTGAGTGTAGTGCTTTTGCTTGGAATGGGGAAACTGAAGTCTGCCGAGGGCTTCTCTGAGGAACCAGCTGCTTACACCGATTACCTGTTCAGCCTTGAGACCTTTGCGGTAGTATCGATTGCTACGATCTTAGTGATTCTATCCGGGTGGTTCTTTAAGCGTGCTCAAGTGTCAGGGGGAGGATGGAAGGTTGCCGCAGCACTAGGTGGCAGGCATGTCCACCCTGATACGAGAGACCCGGAAGAGCGACAACTGATTAATGTAGTTGAGGAGATGGCGATCGCCTCAGGGACGCCCGTGCCTCAAATCTGGGTGATGGATGAAGACTCAGGAATCAACGCCTTTGCTGCGGGAACAGAGCCTGGGAATGCCGTTATCGGGGTCACTCGGGGAACCTTGCAGCGGTTGAATCGTGCCGAACTTCAAGGCGTGGTTGCACACGAATTTAGCCACATTCTCAATGGAGATATGAAGCTGAATATACGCTTGATGTGCATGCTACACGGCTTATTACTGATAACAATTTTAGGATATACAGTGCTGAGATTAGCCTACTATAGCGGGGGTAGCTCACGGAGAAAAGGGGAAGGGAATGCTGGGATGATACTCCTCGGGATCGGTGTGGTAGCTATCGTTATAGGAACAGTGGGGAATATTTTCGCCTCGATGATTCAAGCTGCGATTTCTAGGCAGAGAGAATACTTAGCAGATGCCTCTGCCGTGGAGTTCACGATGGATCCATCTGGGATAGCTGGCGCATTGAAAAAAATTGGGGGAGCCTCTCAGAGATCGAACGTTTCCTCACCTGTCGCTTCTGAAATGGAGCATATGTTTTTTGCTTCAGCTGGTATTTTTAAATATGGAATGGCTTCCCACCCACCACTTGAAGAGCGTATTGGACTGATAGAGCCGGAGTGGGATGGAGAGTATGCAGACTCAAGTATCAGAGATGTGAGAGAGCAGGAGGAGCTACGGAGCCAGCAAACATCTAGACGAGGTGGAGTGCTTGGGCAGATGGACGCGATGGGGCCAGCAGTGGTGATGGCGGGAGCACTCTTAGATGACCTAGGAGAAAGCTCGAACACACAGTTGAAAAAAGGGCAGAATATTGTAGCAGGACTAGATACCACATGGATGGATGCCTGCCATGATAAATACCGAGCTCAATTACTAATTCTAGGACTCCTACTAGCACAGGATGATACCCTGAGAGGTGGAGAACTGCAGCATTTAAAGTCGAATATCGGAGAGGAAATGACCACCGCAGCAATCGCATGGCACGGGGAGTTATCCGACATTCATTCCTCTAAAAAAATTGCCCTCATTGACTTGTGTATTCCTACGCTAAGGCGACTTTCTGGGCAGGAGTATGATGTCTTTATCTCATTAACCCAATGGCTGATCCGTAGTGACGGGAGTGTTGATTTGTTTGAGTTCATGTTACAAAAAGTCCTGCAAAGACACTTGGATGTGCACTTTAAAGGAAGTAAGAATAGTTCTGT
>JALZVA010000022.1 GCA_023301335.1 Akkermansiaceae bacterium | reverse complement strand
GTGCAGACGGCAGATGCAGAGTGAGCATCGGTAAAGCGTCTACCTTCATTTGCTAGTTTATCAATATGGGGGGTTTGAATCTTAGTGGCACCATAACAGCTCAAATCACCGTATCCAAGGTCATCAGCAAAGATGAGGATTACATTAGGTGATTCTGATGCTATTGCAATATGACCTATCAACAAAAGGGTAGTCGTTAATTTTTTAATCATGTTAAATTTATTTAGGTGGTTGAGATGTTCATTTAGGTGGCTGGTATGAAAAGTCACTAGAAATCATATTTCGTAATCTGGTTCACCGTGTTCATTACTAACGTCAATACTGCTATTAAGCTTACAAATAAAGGAGCAATTTTTTCAAATTTTGAATTATTTTTTAGCATAAAGCGCGAGAGGGACGGCGGGCGATGCCTCATAGGTAGACTAATAGAACTTAAGGTGTGTGTTTTTAACCAGTCAGAGAGCTTGAGCCTTGCGCGTGAGGTTCCACAGTGCTACAGCCTCACTGTTCACGCTGCGCATCGGATGAAAAGTGCTCGGGACTTAAAATTTTATCACCTACACTCACGCTATTAACTATTATGTCTGAAGAAAAACAAAACACCGCGACTTCATCGTTCGGATTTCCAAAATCAACTCCTAAGCGACTTCAAGAGGATATTGAGAAACTGATTCCTAAGGAGCTGCATGAACAGGCTATCGTCATCTTACGTGATAATGAAAAACAAAGCCTACGTGACACCCTTCTCTCGAAGCCTTATAAGCTGACTCCTAATATGGCAGCGATGCTGCTGAAAAATTATTACTCTCACGGTTGTGACACAGCTACTATTCTGGAGAAAGCGAGTCAGCTCAGCGAGCTTATAGGGAAAGAAAAGTAAGATTCCATAGAATTTGAAATGGGGAGAAAGATCTCCATAGAAGCGAACATTTTTTGTTTGGTCTAAAAACGAGCTTGCATGATAGTTAAATTCTAAAGAAAGTGCTTTGTGTTTAAGAAAACTTTACTATTTTCGGCTTTTATTTTGAGCTTCATGTATGGAGCTGTAGGAGTGGCCCAGGAGACGGTTTCTATACCTACGAAGCCAGTTCCTAGTGTCAGTTGTAAGCGTGCTATTGTGGTGGACTATGCGACTGGCAAAGTCTTGTATGCGAAGAATGCGAAGGAGCGCTGTACGATTGCGAGCCTGCAGAAGATGCTCACAGCCTTGTGTATTATGGAGCGAGGCAACTTAGAGAAAAAACTGACGGTTGCTTCAACAGACACGAAAGTGGTGCCTTCCAAGATTTACCTCAAGGCTGGACACAGCTATAAGAGAAGTTCCTTGGTGAAAGCTCTACTCGTCAAAAGTGGGAATGATATAGCTCGTGCACTAGCACGTGATGCAGCAGGATCACAGGTGAACTTCAGAGCGCTGATGAATAAGAAGGCTAAGGAGATCGGCATGACAGCTTCTCATTTTAAAAATGCGCATGGTCTGACAGAAAATGGGCAGTATTCATCTGCATATGATGCCGCTATTCTGGCACGAGTTGCCTACCATAACCCAACTTTACGTGCCTATATGGGGACGAAAAGCTACACTTTTACTTATGCGGATGGCAAAAAGGCCACATTTAAGAATACGAATAAAGTGCTCAGCTCCCTGAACTATTGTAACGGCCTAAAGACAGGGACGACGAATGCGTCTGGGAAGTGCTTGGCCTCTTCTGGAACATTGAATGGTCGCACTGCCATTGTGGTGTGCCTTGGTGGGACCGGTTCTAATGTCTGGAAAGATTCAACTAAACTTCTCCGCTGGGCATTGGAAAGACCAGCGGAGTAATTCACGAAAAGGATGTTAGATCCAGCTGAGGAGTTAAAAGAGTTAGAACGTCTGTCGTTACGGCGACGAATGTATGAGGTGGAGTCTCCGCAGGCGGCGGAGATAGTCGTTGAGGGCAAGAGGTATATAAATTTTTCCTCGAATGATTACTTAGGGCTAGCCCAACATCCAGAGGTGATTGAGGCCTTTCGGCAGGGGCTTAGTAAGTGGGGCGCTGGTTCTGGAGCATCACGTTTGATTTCAGGTTCTCTCAGTCCTCACCTTCAACTTGAACAGCGTTTGGCTGCGTGGAAGGGGAAGTCTGCGTGCCGTGTTTTTGCCAATGGGTATAGCACTTCTCTAGGGGTGGTTTCAGGGCTGTTAGGAAAAGATGATGTAGTGATTTTGGATAAATTGAGCCACGCCTCGTTGATCGATGGGGCAAAGCTATCTGGAGCCACGATACGCATTTTCCCACATAATCATGTAGGAAAACTTCAGTCGTTGTTAGAAAAATATAAATCCCATAGTGGTCGTGTCTTAGTAGTCACAGAAGCTGTCTTTAGCATGGACGGAGACTTAGCCGCGCTCCGTGAGATCGTACGTTTAAAAGAAGAGTATAATGCACTGCTTCTAGTGGATGAAGCCCACGCACTAGGGGTCAGAGGAACGATGGGCCTAGCGCAGGAGCTTGGGCTAAGTGGCTCTGTGGATCTTCATATGGGGACGCTCGGAAAGGCTGCTGGCGTAGCAGGCGGGTACCTGGCATGTGAGGAGGAGCTGGCAGAGTTAATCATTCATAAATCCCGATCCTTTATTTATTCAACCGCCCCTCCCCCTGCACAGTGTGTAGCAGCCTTGAAGGCTTTGGAGATTATTCATGCAGAAGAGGGGACACAACTGCGGAACCGATTATGGGGAAATATCCAGCTTTTCGCCAAGCTTATGCAGATGGAGGTATGGCCGGAAAGCGCGATTATTCCCATTTCTATAGGGGAGTCTAAGCGTGCCCTAGAGATGTCCTCAGCTCTCAGAGAGCAGGGGGTTATCGTTCCCGCTGTGAGATACCCAACTGTGCCGAGGAATACGGCACGCTTGAGAGTGACAATATCGGCAGCTCATCGAAGAGAGCATTTAGAGGCGTTGGCGAAATTATTGTTAGATCGATAAAAGTAGAGAGAATAAGTCATATTTTAAAAAGTGGGAGAGAAAGATGATCAGCAGTTGGTTTTTGAAACACTTCTCAGTGGTGAAAAGCCTGTAGAGAAGGTAGCTAAAAAGGTAGTGCGGAGGAAAGTCTCTCCGAAGAAATTTCAGACTCCTCAATTTGCTGTGCGCTTAACCCATGAAGAAGGGGTGGACTGGAGGCTCGATTGTTTACACGCGAGCGAAGACGAATTAGATTCTGGCTACTACACACACCTTGCCTGTGAGGCATTAAAACTAGAAGTGTTAAAACTCCTAAAAAAGAAAGATCCTGATAAGCAGGTGATACAATTACTAGCTCTGATTCTTACACACTTAGGAGCGGGAGTGCCAGAGATACTACAGGTAGATCAGAATAAGAACTTATTTGAGGGGGATTTCTGGAGTGACTTTGAAGCCTGTGAGCGATCTGATTTCAAAGGGGTGAATCATTCTTACTTGTGGGCTTTTTATTTCAAAGAATTTGAGACTGGTAAGATACTGTTAGAGAAAGAATTTATAAATTACCCGGCAGACGAAACAGACATTTTATTTTTATTAGATGCTGAGCTTGTGATTCAGTATTACCCAGGATTACAGATATTTATATAGACCGCGTGAGCAGGCGTAGAGTGCCTATCAGGTAATTTCTTTTTTCTTCTTTGGCCATAGAGCCCATCCTAGCATGTAGAGTGGATAGGTCAAAAGAGAGAGGATGATACCGCTCATCACGCAGCCTATCATGAAGTGACCATAGTTGAAGGTGATGTTGTAGAAGCAGAGTTCCGAGTCTTGGCAATTTTTTGAGAGGAATTCAAATTTCTTGCCGACCCAAACCATAACAGGAATGAGCGGAGGTATGGTAAAAGGGTTAGAGATCCAGCAGGCTCCTAGTGCGACAGGTAGATTAGCCTTACTAAACAGGCAGAAGATAGCCGAGCAGACCATTTGAATAGGGATGATGAGCATGGAGAAGGCGAAGAAAACGCCAATCGAGAGGCCTAGAGCGACTCTGTGTGGAGTCGGGACCCAGTATTCGCGCCCTAATAGGGGCCTCATCAGAGCTATCAACCAAGGTAGCTTCCGCATGTATTTGCTATTAAGGAAGCGGCGCGCCTTGACGACTAACTTTAGGTATAAGGTGCGCTTAGGCATGGTTCAGGGGCAGTTGCTTAGATGTGAGATTTAGGCGTCGTTGAGCTTCACGATCTTGATCTTACCAGATGCAGGTTCGTTCATCTTAGCTGCTAGAGTGTCTGAGGATCCCTGTGGGGAGAGTGTTTCTGCTTGGTCGCCACCGAGTGCGTTTTGGAGAGCACCTTGGACAAGTTCTCCGCAGTGGATTTTCATTGGAGGGAGTTCGCCAAGTTCAGGAGCCAGCTCTTCTGCTTTGAGATTTTTTGCTTCATCAATGGTTTTTCCTTGAAGTAGTTTGGTGGTCATGGAGGCGACGGCAATGGCGGTTTGGCAACCAAAACTCTGAAAGGAAGCTCGGTCGATGACCTTCTT
>JALZVA010000021.1 GCA_023301335.1 Akkermansiaceae bacterium | reverse complement strand
GTCATGCCTTTGATTTTAAAGCAGAGAGAATCCGGCTTGAGGCGAGAACCCTGACACACTGGGCAGTCTGTGTAAGCACGGTAGCGACTGAGGAAGACGCGAACGTGCATTTTATAGGACTTGGTTTCCATCCATTGAAAAAACCCCCGAACTCCATACCAGAGGCCTTCACGCCAGAGGTCGTCTGCATCTCCACCCTCTCCTTTTAAAATCCATTGCTGATCATCGTCATCTAACTGATACCAAGGAGTGGTGACAGAGATACTACGCTCTCGACAGCAGCGGATAAGATCATTTTTACAATCGCCCCCACGTTCCCCCTCGAAGGGTTTGATGGCGCCGTTGCGGATACTGAGGGAGGGGTCTGGAACGGCTTTCTTGAGGTCGATTCCGATGACCTTTCCGAAGCCACGGCATTCTTCACAAGCACCTAGAGGAGAGTTGAAGGAAAACATGGACGCGCTTGGAGGGCGGAGAGTGAAGCCTGTTTGTGGATTTTTCCATTGTGTGGAAAAGCTTTTTAACTGCTGAAAATCATCACCGTAATGCAAGGTGCAGGCTCCCTTTCCTAAATGAAGTGCGGCCTCTAACGCTTCGGTGAATCGTTTTTTGTTTTTAAGAGTAATCCGATCTTGGATAATATGCACGGAGGTTCCTAATTTGAGCTTTTCTGCGGTCGCGGTATCATCGGTTCTAATGACCTCACCTTGGTGAAAAATCCTCACATAAGCTTGCTGATGGAGGAGGGTGAAGATATCCAGAGCACTTGTTTGGGCAGGAATATTCACTGGAAAAGTAATCAAGATTCGCTCTTCTGTTAAACTGTCGTTTGCCCATTTATGAATCGAAGCAGGAGTATCAGGGATGATTTCTTCTCCTGTATGAGGGTCAAAGGCCTTGGCTAAGCGAGGGAAAATGATTTTAAGATAGTCGTTTAGTTCAGTCAGGGTGCCAACGGTGGAGCGGGTAGTGCGGATACTGTTTTTCTGTTCAATAGCGATAGCGGGTGGGATCCCGTCTATTTTATCGACTAGCGGCTTATCCATGCGGTCCATGAATTGCCTAACATAAGGAGAGAAGGTCTCTACATAGCGTCTCTGGCCTTCTGCATAGAGTGTGTGGAAAGCTAGAGAGGATTTCCCGGAACCAGAGGGACCCGTGATGACGGTGAGCTGCTTGGCAGGGATCTCTAGATCGAGGTTTTTTAAATTATGCTGACGTGCACCTCGGATGGTGATTTTATCGAGGTGGGTAGTTGGTTTTGACTGCTTTTTTGCCACACTTAGAATCAACCATGAAATTACGAAATTACACGTTATTTTTCAGAAATTTTCAGAATGAAAGGAAAGCTCTCGATGAAGATTTCAATGCTGGTAAAATAGCACTTGTGAACAGGGGTAATCTCCTGTAAATAGAACACAGATGAAACGCTTTACCCAATTTTTCACAGTTGCTGCCCTGAGTTTAGGAATATTGTCTTCGTGTGCTATACTCGAACCTGATGAGAAACCAATTCGTCCTAGTAGTGAAAATAGCCCACTTGCGCATGGAGCAAGCAATTCTTCCGGGCAGGGGCCTCTAGGGTCGGTATTAAGCCGATAAAAAAGCCTTTAAGTGGCACAAGAGGCACTCAAAGGCTTTTTCTTCAGAAGGGTAATGGGTATGGCCGCTTAGAGAGGGGGAAGTTGTGGCTTTCCTGGCTTTTTCTTTGGTTTAGTGCCTAGCAGGCTACGCATCTCTGTTTCAGAGTATTTGAATTGAACAGCAACGTCTCCAAGAGAAAATTTTACATCTTCCTTGATAGGCAGTTTGTTTACGCGAGTGCCTTGGAGATTAACTCCATTGGTGGAGTCGTTATCGATAAGTTCAAAACCTCCATTAATTCTTTTAAGCGTACAGTGTTTTGAAGATACGGATGCATGGGGGATAATGATATCACAGGGTTTTTTGCGGCCAATAGTGATACGTTCATGTTCTAAGGTTAGGGAGACTTTTTTTGGTTCCTGTTCTGGAATAGCAAATGTTATTTTAGGCATGTTTTTTGCAATGTAGATAAGTGAATAGTGTGTAACACTTTATTGTTGATCGGTTATGAGCGCATATAAGTGATAAGCTTACCTTCTAGGAAAGCATTATTTGTCTGCTAGTGTCAAAATTATAATGTATTTTAGATGTCATTTTTGTATGTTAGTGCATTTATTATTTGTGATTGTAAGTGCAGATATAGACTGTAGCTTTAAGAGCCATAAGGTTTGACAAAGAAGCGTTCGTTGGCCAAAGAAGGGGTAGGAATTTCGAAAGTAGAAATTCCCCATCTATTTAATTTATATGGCTAGGCCAGCAAAAGAAAAAAGATACACATCCATCAGTTTTGAAATCTATGAAGCACTAAGTTGGGATCGAGAAAAACTGATCCTTGCGTTAGATGTGATTCGTAAGAAATTCTGTGAAACTCGGGACTTATCACGCCACGGCTTGACAGCACACATCATGCCACGCGAGCGCTCTGAGAAGCCTGGAGAGCTATACCCGGTGATGGGATTGGTGATCCCAACTTCAAAGCACTTTGGGCATTTTGATACCCATTCGATACTTTCCCATTTTGAGGCATGGAGTGAGACTCATGCCATTACTGAGCTCCTGGAGGAAGCTTCTGGAATAGGGGTCCCCTCATGGGAAGAGTTAGTGAAGCAGGGAACTTACCCTGTTGATCCAAGAACGTTATACTAAGATTCGGAAGAGGTCCTTTTGTGAGCCTATAAGCTTCGTTAATGCAGAGCTTTGTAAAGAGGACAGGAGGAAAGGTGGGAGGTGCTACCTTGACGGTAGCGGTCGAGAAGTTCGCGGGATTTTTTGGCTAACATCTGTCGCACCTCTTTACGCTTTCCTTTCTCTCTTGGGATATGCATTTGATCGTAAACGGTGGTTTGGTGTCTGAGCCAGGCGATCGTTGCTGCTTCTGCACGTTGGGCTAGAGGGATAGTTTTCGTGCGCGCGACTGTTCCGCTACCCACGGGGATAGCATGTGCGGTGATCTTGAGAGAGAGGTCGGCAGCAAGATCTTCGAAGTTAGAATGGAACTGAAGGAACTGAAAGATGGCTTGCTCGAATTTCTTTCGGTAAAGAAGCTCTTCTTTTTCTCTCCGTGCGCGTGAGGCATCGAGACGTTTTTGGTAGCTGGGGTCTTGACGTTCTTTCTCTAAGATCGCCTTGAGCGCGTCAATGCGATCCGCTGGGGCAAGGATACCTTGAGAAAAGAGCTTGTTTCCCTTTTTCTCTTGGATTGTCCAACTTGGACCGTCCTTTTTAATCCTTCGCGATAGTGCCGCATCTCCAGGCTTCAGGAGCTTCCACCCATCGGGAACCTTCAGTTGCTCCCCAGTTTGGCTAAGAACATATCCAGACTGGGAGCTAGGTTTTACGTTGAGACTATCTGCCACGGTAGGTCGCGAAAGAGCTTAATGCCTAAAGTGACGATGGCCAGTGAAGACCATGGCCATGTCCGCTGCATCAGCAGCTGCGATGACTTCTTCGTCACGGATAGAGCCACCAGGCTGGATACAGGCGGTTGCACCCGCTTTAATAGCTGCTTCTAAGCCATCCGCAAATGGGAACATGGCATCAGAGGCGATCACTGATCCTTCTAAGCTTAATCCAGCATCACCGGCTTTCCAGACCGCAATGCGGGAGGAGTCCACTCTGCTCATCTGACCTGCACCTATACCGAGAGTGCCGTTTGATGAGGCGTAAACGATCGCATTAGATTTTACATGCTTAACCACTCTCCATGCAAAGCGCATAGCACGCATCTCTGCTTCAGAAGGTGGACGCTTAGTGACCACGCGTGTTTCCATGTTATCGAGACCGAGCACGCTGTGGTCGCGTTCCATGACCATGAGGCCACCAGGAGCGGATTTGATCACAGGCTCTTTCTTTGCGATGGCGTAAGCGTCACTATTCATCTTAATGAGGCGAAGGTTTTTCTTTTTCTGTAAGATCGCACGAGCTTCAGGCTCAAAGTCTGGAGCGATGATGACATCGGTGAAGATCTCAGCAATCACACGCGCGAGCTTTTCATTCATCGGGCGGTTACAGACGATCACACCTCCGAAGGGAGCTTGAGTGTCGGTAGCAAAAGCAAGGTTCCAAGCTTCACGGAGGCATTCGTCATCTTGACCGATGCCGCATGGGTTCGTGTGCTTGAGGATCGCTACGGTAGGGCGGATGAAGTCAAAGATGATATCTGCTGCGGCTTCGATATCGAGAATGTTGGTGTAGGAAAGTTCCTTACCTTGAAGCTGGGTGAAGCAGTTTCCAAAGCTACCATAGAGCGTGGATGCTTGGTGAGGGTTATCGCCATAGCGTAGTTCACGTTCGAGTGGGAGTGAAATAGAGAATGCCTTGCGTGGTGAGTTGGTCGCATTACTGAGGTAGGCAGAAATCGCTCCATCGTATTGAGAGGTGCGGAAAAAGACCTTGAGAGCCAGTTCTTGGCGGAATGCTGGAGTGGTGTCTCCGTCATTTGATTTCATTTCCTCGATCACGCGATTGTAGTCATCCGCATCGGTCACGACAGTTACACTAGAGTGGTTCTTTGCCGCAGAGCGGAGCATGGAAGGTCCACCTATGTCGATTTTTTCGATGGCTTCTTCGAGAGTAACGCCATCTTTTGCCACAGTTTCTTCGAACGGGTAGAGGTTCACCACGACAAGGTCGATAGTTGGGATGTCGTTATCCTTAGCCTGCTGTAGGTGCTCCTCTGAGTCACGTCTTTGGAGCAGTCCTCCGTGGACTTTCGGGTGGAGTGTTTTTACACGGCCTTCAAAGAGTTCTGGAGCTCCGGTGAACTCTGAGACATCGATGACGGGGATTCCAGCATCACGAATAGCGGCAGCAGTGCCACCAGTGGAAAGCAGTTCAACGCCGTGTTGATGTAGATCTTTTGCGAAGTCGACTAGCCCGGTTTTATCGGAAACAGAAAGAAGTGCTCTTTGGATTGCCATAGTGTTGTTGTGAAGTTTTAAGTTGCAGAAGAATGAACTGCTCGAGAGGCTTAGCGAATGAAGGTGAGACGAGCAAGGCGAATGTGCTTTCCATATCATATCTGTGGCCCTAAGGTATTGTAATGACAGAGACTTAGAGAGGTGAACTTCTTCAGAGGGAATTATTCCAGTGGGGTGATGCTCTCCTGTAGCGTTGATGCTGAGTGCATTGAATTTATCTATTACCTCGTAGGAAAAGATTGATTTCATCTAGAAATTCCTATAGCTAGTCTTCTATGAAACGTTGTATTATCAGGGAACTTGATAGTTTAGATGCGCTCATGGAGCTGAAAGGTCAGCTTCACTGTGCGGTGGTGCAGGGCTTAGATTTGAGTAAAGCTGAAATTGATTGGGAAAAGTTGAACTACCAAGGAGCGGTCTTCCTGGGATGTAAGTTCCCCTCAAATGTGACAGCCGAACTTTTAGCGGAAAAAGGCGCAGTGGTGTTCCCTGACTTCCCCAACCTTCCATACTTTCCTTATAGAAATAAACTCTACAATAGGGAGGAACTGATGGAAGGGTACAGTCATAAGCTGGACAATAGCGTAGATAAGCGTATCTATGACCATTTTGTGAAATTTGGGAAAAATGATGCCAATGTGCTAGAGTCTCTCTCTCAGCGTATTCACGATCACGCCATTGATAATGCTCTTTCAGACCTTTTAGAGGGAAAGACCGAAGCCGGTGGAGTGAAAAAAGTCGTAGGTATCATGGGCGGACA
>JALZVA010000020.1 GCA_023301335.1 Akkermansiaceae bacterium | reverse complement strand
GTGCTCAGAAGCATGATTAAGGCGACTGTGGTAGCCAGCTTTTTGTCGAACATTTTAGAAAAGAGTAGGTAATTTACTCCGATGGAAATAAACATGAAAAGCAGAGCTGCACTCGCTAGGACTCTATCTAAGGCATATACATAGTGCCCTGGAGCAATTCGGTAAGCGTCATAATCAGCCCCTCCAAAGAGGGCTAAAAAGGCAGCGTTGACAAAAGGATAGGCGGGAGCCGTGTGGGTATTCACATGCTCGGTGAGTTTTAGCGGTTTTCCATTATCAAGGCTCTTGGCGATCGTCTGTGGCTGGATAACTTTGCTGTTAAGTCCATTACCTCGGAGGATCTCTCTGCCTAAGGAAGCCGATTCCATAGCTTCTGGAGAACTCATCCCGCGAAAGTCACCAAAGATATGCACCACAAAAAGTAGAGTCGTAAGGAGACCTAAAGCGACCTTCGTCAGGGCAGCTTTAGATTTAATGTTTTGAAAAAGTTGGAGAACCTTCATGTAGATTGGATAGAGTTAAGCTTTCTGTGCAGGGTTCTGCGACTAATTCCAAGTAAAATCGCAGCTTCTGTGCGGTTTCCCCCAGTGTGCTGGATGGCTTTTAAGATGGTTTTTTTTTCGATTTCGGCGAGATCGAAGCTCTCATCTTCCTGTAGCGTAGTCGTCTGAGGATTAGATTGTTGTGGGATTAGTGGGGGTTGGGCTTCTGAAGCCGTCTTATGGATACTCTCATTCACCTGAATACGCGTCGGGAGATGATTAAGCCGGATCGTCTCTTCATTACTCATCACCACTCCATGCTCAATGGTCGTGCGGAGCTCGCGGACATTACCAGGCCAACTGTAGGCTCTGAGAGTGTTCAGCGCACGTTCGGAGAGGGGTTTGACGGGGCGGTTATTTTCTTTTGCAAATTCTTTGAGAAAGGCTTCTGCTAGGAGGGCTACATCGTCTCCACGAGCCTTGAGAGGAGGCATCGAAATTTTTACGACATTGAGACGGAAGTAAAGATCCTCACGGAATTTGTCCTCGGCCACAAGCTGCGCGAGGTTTTTATTAGTAGCCGTGACGATTCTGACATCGACCTTAACAGAGGTGTTAGAGCCTACGCGTTCGATAGTCTTCTCAGAGAGAGCTCGGAGTAGTTTCACCTGCGTAGAGGCATCGATTTCCCCAATTTCATCGAGAAAAAGAGTCCCACCATTAGCTTCCTCAAACCTTCCGACACGACGTTGCGTAGCTCCGGTAAAAGCCCCTTTTTCATGGCCAAAGAGTTCGCTCTCTAAGAGCTGTGAGGAGAGCGCCGCACAGTTGACCGTGACGAGCTTATTCTTAGCTCGGGTAGAAACATCGTGAACAGCTTGGGCAACCAGTTCTTTGCCAGTTCCTGAGTCCCCTTCAATGAGGATGGTCGCTTTACTTGGCCCTACTTGCTTGATCATCTCATGCACCCCGTGCATCGCAGTAGAGGAACCAATGAGCCGTTCTAAACCCTTGGTAGAAGATACGGAGGAGGAGTCGGTAGTCGTATCTTTTAAAGGCGAAGTGCTCTGAGGGCCTGAATTCTGTTTTTTAATCGCTCGCTTTGCCAGTAATTCGACCTCATCGATATTGAGTGGTTTAGTGACAAAATGCCAAGCCCCGCGTCGCATCGCCTCAACCGCTGTGTCCACGGATCCGTAGGCGGTCATCATAATTGACACAGGTGGGGGAGAAAGCTTCTGGGCATGCTCTAAGAGATCCATGCCGCTGTCCGCGCCCATCCGAAGGTCGGTCAACATCACGTCAACAGTTTCTGATTTTAGCACGGCTTTTGCTTGAGCAATGTCTGAGGCAATATAACAATCAAAGTTATCCTCCAAGGCAATACGTAAGCCATCTCGGGTAGCCTTCTCGTCATCTACGATTAATAAAATAGGTTCGTTCATGCGTTAGAGTCTAAGTCGATAATCGTTTCATTTTCGTCTGCCAGCATACGAAGATGCTTTTCTTCGCGAGGAAAGAAAAGCGTCACACTAGTGCCTTTCCCTTCTTCACTATCCACTTCGATTTCTCCCCCATGCTCGCGGATGATGCGTCGAACAATGATAAGCCCCAGCCCCGTCCCTGATTTTTTCGTCGTTTTATAGGGTTCGAATAAGGCTCCCATATGCTCTGGGGAAATACCTGAGCCATTATCGGATATCGAAAGCTTTAAGGCATATGGAGTGCTTTCTGAGGAAATAGCAATGATCCCGCCTGAGGCAGGAAGTGCCTGTGAAGCGTTTCTAATAAGGTTGTAAAAGGCTTGTTGGATTTGCTCTCCATCGAGAGGAAGTAGAGGTTCGTTAGGGGTGAGGTCTAGCTGAACTTGGCACTTCCTCTGTTCCAGTTCGATTTCTAAATTTCCCAGAGTCTCATGCAGAATATCATGAAGCTTGAGCTGCTCCCGCTTAGGGGTGGTGGGGCGGACAGCTTGAAGGAATTGTTTAAGAATCCCATCTAGGCGGCGTACCTCACTCTGCGCGGTTTCCAGATGGCTGAGAATGTCTTCTTGGTATTCTTCAGGGATTTTTTTGACCTTACGTGCCAGTAATTGCATGTGAATCCCAATAGAGTTTAGCGGATTGCCAATCTCATGAGCTACTCCCGCAGCAAGTAACGTGAGTGCATTGAGTTTTTCGCTCTCCAGCTCCTCGGCTGCATGCTTCTTTGATTCCGTTTCATCGCGCACTAGCATGACATAGCCGATAGTTCCAGCTTGGTCAGAAAGCTCATTAGCAATAGGGGAGATATAGAAATTAAGAAAGCGATTCTCGGGGTAGAAAATCTCCATATCTCGGCTGACGACACGTTCTGGATGTGCCAAGCTTGACCACTCGATACCCCGCACCAGCTGACCAATATTTAGTCCCTGAAAAGAGGCTTCGGGGAATCCAAAAATGGTCACCCCTGCATGGTTTGCAAACGTTACATTCCCGTCGGGATCAAGAATCAAAACGCCCTCTCGAAGTGCCTCAAAGACATTCTCCAAAAACCCTTTTTCCTTCAGCAGTCGCGTCACAAGGTTTTGCACTTCCTCTGGGGTTACCAGATCAAGGCGGTTAATGAGTTTGTCTAGAAAGCCTGTTTTCATCAAAAAGCGTGGTGAGACAGCTTGACACAGTGCGAAGAAAAAAGCAACCGATAGCATCCAGAACTTCTGGGAATCCTAGCCTTGTATAATAATAGGGGATCTATTTGAGGTGAGGAAGAGCCTTCAGAGCTCAGTTTCTGGTTATAAGAGATTCAGTCGATAAGCAACGAGTCCTTATGATTTAACCTAAAACTGGCTGAAGCTCAGAGCTTCAGCCAGTTCGTTTCGGCGAGATACATGCAAACGAAGAGTGTAAGACACCTTCGCTATGTATCCGTTACTTAGTTAGTTTCTATGATTTATAATGAACCGAAAATTGAGGCTACATGCTTACCACTTTTTGTATGGTAGGAATTTACCATTCATGGTGACGACGACACGATCACCCTTTGGATCTTCTTGTTTTGAAACATCACAAGTGAAGTCTATAGCACTCATGATACCATCGCCAAATTTCTCATGAATACACTCTTTAATAGCACCTCCATACACATATGCGATTTCATAGAAACGGTAAATGAGAGGGTCTTTGGAGACCAGCTCAGTACCTTCACCCTTCATTGAGCATGTCATTAAGGCTTTGGTAACTTCCTCATCGAGTCCTAAGAATGAGGTAAGCTTAGTTGCATCCTCTTTCGATAAGCTATTTTGCCCAAGACATGCCGAAGCGGTAAACACATCTGACAGACCAATCTCTTTGCCAATACATTCCCAACTTAGGTCTTTGCTTATTTTTGCGCCAAATATGGCTTCGGTCATTTCTAATTTATTCATTTTTTTTATTCGGTTTGGTGTTGTTATTTTTTACCCCGCATATGAATACTACCAAAATCCATATGCAGATTAATATGCTGACGCATAGAGTTATGTGTAGAGGGGGGAGCTGTGAAGTTTTTTGTAAAATATTGTTTTTCCAAGATCTGGGGGAGAGTAGGGGGCTATGTCGTGCGCAAGCATAGTTTGTTTTTTTTGCATTTTTTTGCACATTTGAATAAGCATGGTTTTCAGGATTTACGAGCTTGTTCATGTTTATTCTATAGATCATTAGATGTTATTGAAGCTGAGTTTCTATATGTATTTTTTGATGTAATGTGAGGGGGGGAGTAGCCTCACTGATTAAAGGTAAGGCTGCTATTATTTTGAAGCGCTACTAGGACTCTTTCAGAGGTTTAGCAGTCTTGAAGTGAGTTAGGTAAATAGGGAGCCCAACGAGGAAGAATCCACCTACGAAGTTTCCAAGAATGGTCGGGATTTCATTCCATAAGAAGAAATCAGAAAGTGTGATTTCAGCCCCCATTGACATCGCAAACGGGAAGAGGAACATGTTTACTACGGCATGCTCAAAGACCATGAAGAAGAAGCACATGATAGGTGCCCACATGCAGAAGAACTTACCGATAGTCGACTGAGCATAAAGCGCCCCAATGACTCCCATAGATACCATCCAGTTACATAGAATACCTCTCACGAAACAAGTGAACCAGCCTGCAATACCATATTTTTCAAACCCGAGAGTCCGGCCTTCACCAACTTTGGATAAAAGATCATGGAATTTCGGTAAGATCTCTTCAGTTGTGCCTGAAAATCCATAGCGCACACTGAAGGAGGCTAAGAATACGACCATGAGAGCACCCGCAAAATTAGAGGTGAAAATAAGTGCCCAATTCCTGAAAACCATACCCCAATGACACCCAGGGTTTTTATTGATCACCGGTAAAGGAGCGAGAGCGAATACTCCCGTAATAAGATCAAATTTCATCATGTTGAGCATAATGAAACCGATAGGGAAGAGAATCGCACCTACCAATAAACTACCCGATTTCATGATGACCGTCAGAGCAAAAAATGCGGCAAGAGTAAGTAAGGCTCCGGCCCCAAATCCTCTAATCAATGTATCCCTGGTGGACATTGATATTTTTTCCTCACCCGCATTAATCATTTTTTCTGCCAGTTCCCGTGGTTGTAAGTAATCCATTTTATCTGTTGTATTTATTATTCATGTTAGATCCTTAAAATGTGTGTATATAAAATACTTTATATTAAGGATGATTTAGATGTTCGCTAGTTTTACATAGCGTCTATCCTCTGTGAAAATATTGAGCAGAGAGGGTGCCAACCTAAAGAAGGAGGAAGGATGAAAATTCATTACATTGATGAGTTAGAAAAAACATGTATCAACTCATCTAATCTATTAATGATATTAATTTACAGATGCTGATATTTTTCAAAATTCTATCCAGTATTTTTCCTGATTGATAATAATCAACCAAGGAAGCTAAACATGAAAAAGATACACTGCCCTCCATAGCGAAGAATGCAAAAAGGAAGTCATCGA
>JALZVA010000019.1 GCA_023301335.1 Akkermansiaceae bacterium | reverse complement strand
CGTTCTCAGGGTCATGATCTGTAAAGTTAATTTGAAACCATAATTGGAAGCTAGAATAAAAGAAGATGAGTGATTACGCAAAGGGCCTAGAAGGGGTCATCGCAAACGAGTCTGCATTGAGCAGAGTGCAGGGATTAGACGGAAAGTTATCTTACCTTGGGTATGACATCGACGATTTAGTGGAGCATTGTAACTTTGAAGAAGTGGCTTATCTCTTACACAGAGGAAAACTTCCCAATGCTGCCGAGCTAAGTGAATTTGAGCAAAAGCTACGAAATGATCGTGAACTCCCTGAGCAAATCATCACATTTTTAAAGACCTTACCCAAGGATGCAAATCCTATGGATGTCCTTAGAACAGGTGTATCCATGCTCGGCATTTTTGATGAACGTGCAGACATTGGTGAGCCGAATCATCAGGTGAACGCAGAAGTAGCTTTATCACTTGTAGCTAAGACACCTGTGATTGTAGCCTACTACCACCGTGCTAGGAATGGACTTGATCTCCCACCAGTGCGCACTGACCTCTCAGAGGCAGCGCACTTCCTTTACCTCATCACAGGTGAAGAGCCAGGGGAAGCCGCCATTAAGACGCTCGATGTAGCCTATATCCTACACGCAGATCATGGAATGAATGCATCCACATTCTCTTCCCGTGTCACCATCGGCACACTTTCAGACTTGTATTCAGCAATGACATCAGCGATCGGAACGCTTAAAGGACCACTTCACGGCGGAGCCAATGAAGGCGTGATCAAGATGCTACAGGAAATCGGCTCAGAGGATGCCGTTGATGCCTACGTAGAAGATTGCCTAGTTAATAAGAAGAAGATCATGGGCATCGGACACCGCGTTTATAAAGTATTAGACCCACGTGCTCCACACCTTCAGAAGATGGCAGTAAAACTCACAGAAGAGCTAGGGGAATCGAAGTGGATCAACATGTCAGAGAGAATCGCCACAATCATGCGTGAGCGTAAGAACCTCAATGCAAACGTAGATTTCTACTCCGCCACAGTGTATTACTCACTTGGTATCCCGACAGATCTATTCACGCCTATTTTTGCGATTTCTCGCATGGCGGGCTGGTCTGCACAGGTGCTCGAACAGCTACAGGAAAATAGACTTTACCGCCCACTTACGAAGTATGTAGGCCCAGAGTCCACAGTTCCAGTACCTGCCGTTTCTGAGCGTTAAAATACTTAAATAATCAAATTTTAAAAGGTCGCT
This sequence comes from Akkermansiaceae bacterium, assembly GCA_023301335.1. GTDB lineage: Bacteria > Verrucomicrobiota > Verrucomicrobiia > Verrucomicrobiales > Akkermansiaceae > Rubritalea. The sequence continues at coordinate 1,707 of JALZVA010000019.1, read as the reverse complement.
GAAGTGTTTCGGCGGCCTTTTTTTATCGACTAAATACAGAGCAAAAAGGTGCACTACAACTGCTCCCTCGTTGAGTACGTTTAAAAGATGCATACTTTTTACCCTTTAGTCTTGATTCTATCCCAAATATCCCTAATTAACAATCTCTCAACGGTCAGATAGACATCTGATCGTATAAACTTAAGCTAGTGAAGGATCCATCGAACATTATCCCGTTTGAAGAAACCAAGCCTAGTTCACCTTACTCTGGTAAACCAATGAAAAGCGAGCTCTTAGAACAAGCATCAGACATCGTCAAGGATCCTCAGGTTCTTATCAATGTGGTGTCACAACGCGTTAGACAGTTAAATACAGGACGCTCACCCCTAGTGGATGTGCTTCCTAGCATGGGTGCTGCTGATGTAGCACTCACAGAAATTATTGAAGGAAAAATTAAGGTGAATCCACAGAACTTAGATTAACTCTAAGTTCCCATCTGGATTTTCATTTTAATTTACCAATGAAAAAGTCATGGCTGATATTGCGAATAATAAAAAAGCACGCCGTGACTACCATATTTCCGAAACCTTCGAGGCTGGTGTTGAGCTGAAAGGTACAGAGGTAAAGTCTATACGTGCAGCAAAGGTCAACATCCGAGATACCTTTGCCTTAGTCGAGAAAGGGCAGCTCATGCTCCACGGGTGTGATATCCAACCTTGGGAAACTGCAGGCGCGTGGTTCCAGCATGGCTCACGTCGCCCGCGCCGTCTCTTGATGCACAGAAAAGAGATCATCAAAATTTCTCAAGCTCTCGATCAAAAAGGATACACACTCGTCTGTCTCAGGCTCTATTGGAAAGGGCGTAAAGTCAAAGTAGAGCTAGGACTAGCTAAAGGTAAAGCACACGCCGACCAGAGGCACGACCTAAAGGATCGAGTGGAAAAACGAGAAGCTCAGAGAGAAGTGGCGCGCTTCAATCAAAAGCATGGGTTCTAAGCAAACAGCTTTTAGCGAAGAGGTATTTAAAACTCTAAGCTCCACCTGGAAGCTCATCTACTTCCCCGAGGTAGACTCTACCAATGCCCAAGCAAAGCATGCGATCACTCAAGGCGCTGCTGAATCGGGAAGCATCTACTTAGCCGATACCCAATCCGCAGGAGTAGGAAGACGTGGTAGCGCATGGAAAGGGGGAGATTGTGAGAATTTATTATTCAGCCTTGTCCTAGAGACAGGTATCTCCGCCCTACATATCCCTCGCTTAGGGCTCGCCGTAGGCGTAGCCATCGCAGCAAGCTTAGCCGATACAGTCGAAGCTCAGGTCAAATGGCCCAATGATGTCTATGTAACGGATAAAAAAATCGCAGGCATACTCGTCGAGCATATAGATGACTTCACCATCATTGGCGTTGGAATGAATGTGAATCAACAGCATTTTGAGCAAGATCTAACAGCGACCTCTTTGCAGATTGAAACAGGCGAGTTCATAGCACGTGAACCCCTCCTGGCTCATCTCGCAGATAAGATTCTTAAATTTGGGAGCCTCTGCATCGCAAATTTTGACGTCCTTCGCCAAGAATTTACAAACCTAGATTATCTCCATGGTAAAGTCATAGAGTTTCAGTCACATGGAGAAAGGCTAGAAGGAATTGCACAGGGTATCAGTGAATCTGGAGAGTTGTTAGTAGAGGTGAATGGGGAGATTTCGTCTTATACAAATGCTGCAAGCAT
>JALZVA010000018.1 GCA_023301335.1 Akkermansiaceae bacterium | reverse complement strand
TGCTCATTATTGACGCCTTTGATAAGGACGTTATTACCGACGCGTATCTAGAGAAAGTCCTCGCAGCCAACCCTACACTTGAAAAAAAACAAGCTAAGGGACTCGTTACCGAAGAGCTTCGTGCACGTCACGTTCGCTTCCTCCCCGTCACAGAGCTTTTCTACTCTGATTTTAATCGCTACTACGACGATCAAGCATTCGTTGCCGCCTGGAAGGATGAAGCAGAAATCACCACCAATCTGATGCGCGCGCTCGAAGGAAAGCAGAAGAAAGTTTACTTCCTCTACGACAAATGTCGCTTAGATTCCAAAAAAGGCGGACTTGCCCCATGGGAATACATTCGAAATGTTTATCGTAGCCAGAATATCCAGTTAGAACAGCTTTCGTTAGCTCAGATTGATAAAATTCCTGACGATGCTGACGGCATTGCCCTCATCTCTCCAACAGTTGATTTTACAGACCAAGAACTTCTCGCTCTTAGTGAATATTGGGAAACCCGCCTGAGAGCCTCCGTGTTCATCACTCTCGACCCAGAAGTTCACCTCCCTAAGCTTTATTCCTTCCTGTTCCGCAGTGCCAAAGTGAAGCCTCAGCAGAATAGAATTGTTAACATCGAAAATGGCCAAGTTTTAGTGAATGCAGAAGTCGAATTTCTCCAAGGACCGCAAGTCAATGGTGACCTCTCTTCCAAATCCACCACCTTTGATGGTTCCTCACAAGGTATCCATATCGAAACCAATACCATCAATGATAACATCGAAGCCTTCCCGCTAATCAAAACCTCACCAGGCTGGTGGGGAGAGACACAATTCGGTGAAGGCACCATCGCCTATGATGAGAAATATGACCACTCCTCCCCCCTCTACCTTGGCGCTGCCGTTACCAGAGGCAAATTAAATAATCAGCTCACCGCCCCGCTCGTCTCTAAAATGGTTATGTTAGGAAACACCGATTTCCTATCCCCTGATCATATCCGAGAAGAACAACGTGAGTATGTCGCCCAGATTGGTAACTGGCTGGTAGGCAGAGAACCTCTCATGAATATTCAGCAGCACCATAACCGCAGCCGAAAAGTCTTCATCGCTCGTGGTCACTCGAATTTCTTATCCACTTTATTCACCTTTGGCATCCCAGCTGCAGCCTTGATCTTCACAGGCTTCATCTGGAATATAAGGAGATCCTAACCATGCGCTTTCTCAGTACTTTTCTGATCATTCTCGCCACCTGCGGCATCGGCGCAGTCGTGTTCATATTGCAGTCCGAGGAGCACCGCCACCTCTTGATCTCTGAAAAAATCACCTATACTGGGAAGAAGGCATTTGATTTTGACCCCGAAGCAGTCAGGAAAGTTATTGTCACTACGCCAGATGGCCTCACTGGAGAGTTCATCTTTGAAAACAATCAATGGACTACCATCCAGCCTTGGCAGGATCGTGCCGATAACCTAGCTCCCTTAATTTCCTTCGCCCTCGCCACAGAAGTAAATAAAACAATCTCGACCGAAGATGCCGCACCTGAGTCGTTTGGTTTTGGTGAGCATTCACACCGTATCCAATTTTTTGACATAGAAGATAACAAGCTCGTAGATTTCGACCTTGGACTCCCTTCCGCTTGGCATGTAAATATCAAAGATTCAGAAAAGCAATTCCCCTGCCTCTATGTGAGAAACCGACTCGCAGAGAAAGACGCACCAACCTTGCTCTGTACCGACCCCCAGTTTCAAACCTTAGAACTGTTTAAAAACAATCTTGTTAGATTCCGTAATTACTGGCTCACCAACCCATTTGAAGCGCCCTTTTTAAAGAAAATTTCTATTGCCCAAAAAGGATCAACGATAAGCCTCGAAAGAGAAGTCTCACACGCCACTGCTACTTACGCCGCCTGGGGAATCAAGAAACCTCTCGAAGAGCGTGCTGACCCAGTAGCCGTCAAGCATCTCCTTCAGACCCTCACTTACATAGCCGCAGACGAGCTTCAATCCTCAGCAGGAGTGACTCTCCCTGATCAAGACGAAGATAAGATAGTGATCACTCTAAACTACTTCCGTAAAGAGCAGCCTATCATCCTTACAATCTACCCTAGCACCACTAAAAATAACATCACTCTCGCCACAGTTAGTGATCGCCCAAATGTGATTTTCCAAATCCCAAGCCAGGCCAGACAAGCACAAGAGCTCACCTACCAAAACTTCCCCGCAAATGTAAATAACATCAGAGCTAGAAACCTTCTCACCCTTAATCCACAGGATATCAATCTCATTTCCGTGCGTAAAAAGGGGAAAGCCCCGATTCGCTTAGCTAAAAAGTTACACTGGAACCTTGTCACAGGTACCAACGAAGCGGTCCCAGCTAATAAACAAGCACTCACAGATTTCATTGCCGCCATGGATTCTAACAGTATTGTTAGTTTTGTTTCCGACGCCCCTTCTGACCTCTCTGAATACGGTCTAGACCAACCTCAACAGAGTGTCTACATGGTCGACCAATATAACAATCCACAGGTCATTCACTTTGGCAACGCGGAGAACTACATGTCAAAAGATCAGCAAGTCACGGGGTTCTACGCCAAGTGCGGAAGTAGAGATAGTGTATGGCTCGTTGAAAGCAACGTCCTCACGAGTATCAAAACAGAAGAGTGGGCATGGAGACCTCTCGGCATCACGAACCTCAGTATCCCTTCTATACGTAATATTTCTAGGAAACGTCACAACGCTCCTGCTCAATACATTGATTTTGATTTCGGTGCTGACCGACTAAAGGTCTTTGAAGGAGCTAAGGAAAACTGGGATGAAAACGAAGAAATCACGCATAAGGTCGATGGCACCAGAGTTGGTTTTTTCATCCGCACTCTTAGTGACCTCACTGCTCTCAACAGGATTGATCCTAACTCTATTGAGGTGCAGCGTACTATCCAAGATCAGTTTTTTATGTCTATTTCCGTGACCTACGAAGACTACAATACGGGGATGCCCAAGAAGATCCAACTCGACTTCGCCCCAGTCGGAAAACTCTCAAACTCTAGGTTCTTCTACGTGCGTAATGCTGTGACTGGAGAGATCTTTAATATCAATAAAGAGACGTGTAAGCACCTCTTTGATTCCATCCGCTACAAACGCTAGACACCCAAATTTTTTATGGACCCTTACAGTATCAAAGAACAGTTCCCTATTTTAAACCAAAAGGTGAATGGAAAGCCTCTGGTCTATCTGGATAACGCCGCCACCACGCATAGCCCCACAGCTGTCCTTGATGCCTCACGTGACTACTACGAACGCTATAATTCAAATATCCACCGCGGTGCACATCTGCTCGCTCGTCTCGCTACAGAGGCACATGAGCAGGCACGAGAAAGTATCGCAGGTCATCTCGGTGCCAACTCTCCAGACGAGGTCATCTTCACCTCAGGGACTACCGACAGTATCAATCTGGTGGCTCAATCACTTGCCCTCTCTAATCAGATTGGAGCTTCACATAACATTGTCATCTCCACGCTCGAACACCACTCTAACATCGTCCCTTGGCAGATGCTCTGTGAGCGCACAGGTGCCACACTCCGTATCATCCCCGTCACTGACACAGGTGAGTTAGACCTCAGTAACATTGACGAATTGATTGATTCTCACACCAAGCTTGTCTCTTTCAACCATAT
>JALZVA010000017.1 GCA_023301335.1 Akkermansiaceae bacterium | reverse complement strand
ATCGAGTCAAAGTAAGCTTCTTTTAGTGCCTCCACGCGCTTTTCCTTTCGCACCTCATTCGCACTGTCCCTCAAGCTGATTTCCTCCGACTCCTGGTGCATCAATGATTCTTGAATAAAATCAATAACCCATTCCGCCGCAGTGCTCGATCTTTGCTCCCACTCCTCCTCTATTAATCTGATAATTTGGCGGATACTCCCAGCATTCGACTCATCGATTTCCAAAAGAGATTTTAATAGCGAAAGGCGTTGTTCGTACTTTGCTTTATGGGCGTTAAAGGTTCTGACTAAGTTAAAGTAACTTCCCAGCTTCGGCTTCCACTCTTTTTCAAACTCATTTTCCTGATCTGATTTTTGATTGATCAAGGCGAGGCGTTGGCAACCCGTCCACCTCAAGATTTCCATTTCTGCCACATAGGTATCACGCAGAGCTATAGTCGTATCCACGATGTAGATAATCCCAGCTCCGTCTATCAGCGGTTTAAGGAGCTCCACCTCATCTTGAAACTCTCCCGTCTCCCGATGATGTATGATGAAGTGCTTCACCGCCGCCACGCCTGGCGCCCCCTCTCCTGTATGGAAGCCACGAATCTCCCGCATCGCATCGATTGGTCTTGAAAACCCGGGAGTGTCGAAAAATTGAACCACCTCTTGCTCACCCACCTTTAGCATGTGTGCGTGATTTCTCGTGGTTTCCCCTGGGGTTGCCGACACCCGCATGATTTCATTATCGTCTTGCTCTAACAGAGTGGAAAGAATCGAGGTCTTCCCCATATTAACTTTTCCCACCACAGCAAAGCTGGGGATATCGATTTGCTTAGTCGTTTCCATCTTTATTCGCTCCCTTCGTTCCTAAATCAAATGCCAAAAATCGGTGCAGCCTTACCTTCGTATCCGCTAGTTCGTCTATCCATGTGTTCCACACCTGCATCCACTCTGGCTCTTCTTCATGTTCAGCACCTTCACCCACGACCACGACATGCATCTCAACATCAGCTCTGTATGCTCTAAATTTTTGTAAACTTGCCTGAAGTGCAGGTGGAGAGAATTCGCTTGCCTCACAACATACAATCACGGGGTAATCATGTTCTCCAATTAGTCCTAACAATTCTTTTTCATTGCTCTGATCTAAAGTTCCCAAGACTCCTGAATGACATGGGTTTAATCGTAGTCTCTGAAGTAAAAAAGGTCTGAGCTTTTCCTCTGGGAATTTCCAGCCCCCGAAGTCCACAAGAATCGCGGCATCTTCATCAACCGTGTGATTAGAGGTAACCTTCTTGATGTATAATCTTCTCCATAATTGCCGGTGACCCTTCTCCTCGAACTTCACATTCTTCAATGCACTACGCAGACGCATCTTCCCCCATAGCATTAGTAAGACACGGGGGACGAATGACCACACCATAATCACACCCACAGAAAAGAGTGCCCAGGTCAACTGCACTTGCTGACTTTCTTCGCCCTCACCACGTATCATCTGTACCGCATTTACGTCCTCAAGATTAGGTACCCCGTAGCCACTCCACGCCCAAGGGAGACTCAGCACTCCACAAATTTCATACCACACATCCTTCATTCCCTCTCCAAGAGATGATTCCCAGTAAAAATGAATATCTACGAAAAAAACCACACAGAGCATGCTCACAATTCCCGCTAAACCGAAACTGATAGAAGCCTTCTGAAACGATAGAAACACAGATCGGGCGATGGGTGTTTTCAGAGAGATCGGTAAGCGATCTAGAGAATAGCCTCGTTTCACCAGCAGCTTTTTCAATTTATTCTGAAGCCACTGTGCCGACATCGAGGCATTCCCTCCAGAACATTTCGACACTACCCAGCATAAAACAAATAAACCCCAAGGGAGAAATAGGAACACCCCTAACATCAGTGCAATGTTCAGTGTCTTTGACTCCCAGTTCACCATCCCTAACACCGAGCCAACTCCCAATAAGAAGCCGATAAAAATAATGAGTTTCGTAAACAACTGATAAGTCTGAACCCAGTATTCAGAAGGGTCCGTCTTCACCTGTTTTAAGCGATGGCGTGACCAGCTAAAAAAAGCGAGTTCCTTCCGATTCTCACCTTCTAAGTCTGGACGCTGTTCCAGTAGTGGCTCGATCGTATTAGAACGGATCAATTCATCACCCGCAATATCTTCATGGAATTGATGCACACAGGCCTCAAAATCAACGATTTCTTCAATTTTCCACCTACGTCGTTTATTCTTCATTCTCTCTATTTTTAGAATCATTCCGTGGTCAAAAAGTCACATTCATACTTTTAGAACACAAATCCACTTTTCTCTTCAAATCTCTATAAACTTAGCTACGATCTTCTCAGATGCCACGCAAAACTTTATTTCCACTTATTTTTGCCATTCTGTCAATTTCCCCCGTTTGGTCAGAAGAATTAGAGGAACCTGCTGTTATAGTTGAAGAGCCTGTTGCCTTAGATGAGCCAGTGCGAGTGACCGTTTTAGGTTACCATGACTTTTCAGCCTCACAGGAAGCCACTGAGATGCGATTACCCATCCCGAAGTTCAGGAAGCAACTTCAGGAGATTAAGGATAATAACCTCAATGTCATCAGCCTAGAGGAATTTATTGCATGGAAAAAAGGAGAAGAAACCGTCCCGGATCGCTCTGTTCTCATCACTATTGATGATGGCTGGAAGAGTGTCTACACAGATGCGTTCCCTGTGTTTAAAGAGTTTAACTTCCCCTTCACGGTCTACCTTTATAAAAATTACGTGGACGGTGGAGGGAGAGCTCTCACCACCAAAATGATCCAAGAGATGCAGGACTCTGGGTTATGCACGATTGGGAGTCACTCTGTTTCCCACCCCTTTCCCTCTAAAGTTAAATCTGAAAAAAGAAAAGGAGAGCAACCGTTCACCACTTTTCTGGAAGCAGAATTTGGAGACTCTAAGAATTTTTTAGAACACAAGTTCCTTCAAAAAGTAACAACCTACGCCTATCCAGGAGGTTTTCATGTCGATGAGATGTTCCCCATCGCGGACAAGTTCGAATACGATTTTCTTTTCACCGTGATTCCTGGTAAAGTTAAAAAAGACAGTCCTGATAATTTATTAAATCGCTATATTATTCTCGGAACCCATGATTATATTTTCAAAAATGCGATCCGTTTTAAGAATCTCTCACCAGATGCATTAGACTCCGAGCAGCTAAAGATAAGCACAGCCCATCCTGTGTTCCCAGTGGCGGGGAGTTCTATTAACGACCGCACTCCAGAAATCTCTGTGGACTTGAGTGCGGTAGCCTTGCTTGACCCTGATTCCATCGTGATGCGCATTGCTGGGTTTGGTAAAGTTCCCATCACTTATGATGCAGACACAAAGAAGGTTTCCTGGCAGGTTAATCGCCCTATTCACGCACAGTCTGTAGAAGTTGTCACCACATGGAAAGTAGAAGAAGGAGCCAAGGCTGAGCCACCACTCAAGTGGATCTTCCTCGTTGACCGCGCAGCAGCCTACCTCCCTTCGAACACTCCCTCCACACCAGATAAGGCAGAATAACCTAGCCTATGGGCGGTTTTCTCCAAGCTGTAGATTGACAAAGCCCTTAGAGTAGAGCATACCGCCCTGCACACTAATTCACTCACGAAACGTCTATGTTTAACTCTCTCGTTGATAATCTCGATAAATCATTCCGTAACCTCCGTGGGGTTGGAAAAATTTCTGAAAAAAATATATCTGAAGCCCTAAAAGAGATTCGTCTAGCTCTCTTAGATGCCGACGTTGAATTCGGTGTTGCCAAGGCTTTCATCAATACGATCAGGGAACGTGCAATGGGCGCCGAAGTGCTCAAATCCGTCAAACCTGGCGAGCAGATCGTCAAGATTTTCCACGATGAACTCACGGTTCTACTTGGAGGAGATCACGCTGCGATCAATCTCAATGCTCCTGCCCACGTCATGATGGTAGGTCTAAACGGGGCAGGGAAAACCACCACTTCTGCGAAGCTCGCACTAAAATTAAAGAAGGACGGAAGACGTCCACTACTCGTAGCCTGTGACCTTTACCGTCCAGCAGCTATTGACCAGCTTGCCACACTTGCACGTCAAGTAGATGTCCCCTGCTACACTCCTGACCCAGCTGAGAAAGACCTCGTAAAAGTCGCCAAGGACGCACTCGAGTGGGCAAAGACACAAGATGGCACAGCCATTATTTTTGATACCGCAGGAAGACAGGAAATCGATAACAACCTTATCGCCGAGCTGAAAGACCTTCATGCCTTCGTTAACCCGGGCGAGACACTCCTCGTGGCGGACTCAGCAACTGGACAGCAAGCCGTTTCTGTAGCGCAAGCATTCGATGCCGCAGTGGGTATTGACGGTATTGTTCTTACTAAGCTCGATGGAGATGCCCGAGGCGGTGCCGCACTCTCGATGCGTGCGATTACCGGGAAGCCTATCAAGTTCATTGGGGAAGGTGAGAAAATTGATAATCTCACAGAGTTTCACCCAGAACGTATGGCAGGCCGTATCCTCGACATGGGAGACGTGGTCAGCATGGTTGAGCAAGTCTCCGATAAGATCGACGAAAAAGCTGCACTCAAGACAGCAAAGCGGATGCAGGACGGGAAGTTTGACTTCAATGACTTCCTCGATCAGATGAACATGATCAAAAAGCTTGGGCCTCTTGATGGGATTCTCGGGATGCTCCCAGGGATGCGTAACCTTAAAAAACAAATTCCTACAGACCTCTTTGACGACAAGAGAATGAAGCGTATGGAAGCGATTGTCCTTTCCATGACTCCAGAAGAGCGTTCCCGCCCTATCTTGATTAAAGGAACTCGTAGAAAAAGAATCGCAGCAGGTTCCGGAAATACGATTTTAGATGTCAACAAGCTCCTCAAAAACTTCGCCAATATGAAAAAAATGATGGGGAATAAGGGTAAGATGAAGCAGATGATGCAAGCACTTAGCGGAGGAGAAGGAGGAGGAGGAATGCCTGACATGAATGACATGAACCTCGAGAAAATCTTAGGCTCAGGGGACCCTATGGAAGCTCTGAAAAAATCAGGTAATGGGATGCCCCAAGGCGGCCCATCCATGGAACAACTTGCAGAAATGCAGGACATGATCCGTAAGAACCAAAAAGGTTCAAAAGGCGGCTTCCCTTTCTAACCAAACTCTTCTGTTCACACACTCTAACTCTAGCTCACTAAAGTTTCTCCAGCATTCCTAATCTCGCTTCAACCTACCGACAGGGAGATTAAACCATTTACCCTTGATTAATCACTGGTTCTCACTAGAAAAACTCTACTCGCACTTTCGCTTACCATGGAAAAAAAACTTAAAATCGCACTTCCTAAAGGCTCACTCCAGGAGCCAACCTTGAAGCTCCTTGCTCAGGCAGGATA
>JALZVA010000016.1 GCA_023301335.1 Akkermansiaceae bacterium | reverse complement strand
ACGCCTAGCTCTGCAGTAGAATCTTTTTCGATGATCATCCGATCACTCACATTCCCGTGCATGATAAAACACCCGGCGGCTTGGCTCTCATAGCTGGTGATTACTTCCTGTGCCCAATCTGGTATGCTCATCTCGTGTATCTCTTTATTTTACTCTCACCCATCGAGAAATCCTCTATCCCTCGATACAAAAAAGCACCCCGATAAGGGATGCTTAGAAAAATAGCGCGCGTTTAGTTGCTCACCTTAGGGCCCATCGTTCCCCCGTCGCTTTCCTTATCAGCAGTCTCGCTCACACCACCAGAGGGAGCTGCCTCAGCAACTTCAATCTCAATGCCCTCAGCAGCAGCAAAATCAGCAAGTGCCATCTCAGCAAGTGCGTCTTGTTCATTCTCCTTCATCGAGATTTCACTCAGATCCATACTATCTCTAGCCACACGCGCTCTTCCAGCTGCCTGTGTTCTCTGGTCTTCGACGATCTCTTCGAGGCGGTTAAGTGTATCTCCTGACCCACCGATGCTAGTCACCATCCCTGAAGCCATTTCATTTAGCTCAGCAACGGCACTCTGCACCTTCATGTCATCAATGCCTCGGCGGAGTGTCTCGATCTTATCACGTGCGTCCTTCACAGATACGTCACGGGCTGTAATGAGTTCTTTATACGTCTTCTCTGCATCTTCTAACTGAACAAGCACTTCATCATGCTCTCTGTCAGTTGTCTGTAGCTTCATCGCAAATTCTCCTGCCAGCTTACGGTTCCCCGCTTTCAAATGTGCGGCGGTCTTAGCACGTAGCTCATTTTCTTCCTTCTCTAGCTTTTTGGTCTGCGTGAGTAATTTCTCCACGATCCCTGCATGTGAGGCAAGACCTTGGTTAAACTTAGCAATTTGCTTGCGTAGGTTTTCTTTTTCGACCTCAAGAAGGGCCTCAGGATTACGTTTTTCAAGACCTCCGACGAAGAGGCCAAAAAAGCCTTTGATTAGATTTGTGATTCTTTTGAACATGGTTTGCGTAAAGTTCTAAATAACCATGAAGGAAAGCACAAGTGACTGCAAGTATAAGAAAAGAAACTTTTTGGAACGCTAAAACCCGAACCGAAAAATAACGCTTCGATCGATATGATAGGCTAGCCCCAAAGTGACTCTGGGTATTCTCCAGCTTCAATCAATCCACGAATACTCTCCACCACACTTTGCTTATCATCAGGATAAGTCACACCAAACCACTGGCTCTCACTAGAGACTAAATGGCACTCCGCACTGCCACCCTGGATTAGCTCGTCAATCACTGTGGGGATATAGCATTCCGATTTCAGCTCGCTTCCTTGGCTTTTTAAAAAATCTACAAAGTGTGCCTCTAAATGGGCTAAAATCGAGGGCGGGAAGCCCCATAGATTCATCGACACAGGTGTCTCTAAATGGAGCTCTACACGCTTTCCACTGAGATTCTCTCCCATGCAGCTGCCTTGCTCCACGAGAATTTCGAGATGTTCTTCGACTTTTTTCAGTAAACCGCCCTCCTCCGTGCATACGCCGCGGTTCACAGAACCGTGTGCAGACAAGGTATTCCCCAACTTGTAGGCAACAATCACATACTGCTCCTTCTCCATCCCAGATTTTAAGTCTTGCAGAGCCTCTGCCACCTTAACATAGCCATCACGTCCGTAAAAATCGTCGGCATTGACCAATGCAAATGGACCATCGATCAGCTTCCTAGCGGCAAGAATCGCATGCGTGGTTCCCCAGGGCTTTTGCCTCTCCTCCGGCACACTAAAACCTGCTGGAAGGTCATCTAATTTCTGGTACGCATATTTCACCTCAATCTGATCCTCAAATTTCGAAGAAATAGACGACTTAAAGGCTTCGGCAAAATCTTCCCGAATAATGAAGATCACCTTCCCGAAACCAGCACGGATCGCATCAAAAACCGAGTAATCAATCACGGTTTCCCCGGATGGCCCCATCGCATCCATTTGCTTAAGCCCACCATACCGGCTCCCCATCCCTGCTGCTAAAACGACTAGTGTTGGTTTCATAAAAAAGAGTCTATTGGAGTTCTGGAGGGAGGGCCCCTACAATTTTCTTAATCGCATCTGCTTCATGACGATCCGCCACCAAGATCGCATCTCCCGTCTCTACCACGATGAGGTCTTTTACCCCGAGTAAGGCCACTTGCTTTCCACTTTCTGTATACACAATGTTCTCGCTACTCTCCTCCTCCACCAGTGGGGAATTGGTGGCATTACTGCCATGCTTCTCTAAGTATTTAGAAACAGATACCCACGAGCCCACATCATCCCAATCAAAAGTCGCCTCAATGGTGTAAATCGTCTCTGCTGACTCCATTAGCGCGTAGTCGATAGAGATCGCCTCAAGTTTTTCAAATTCTGCCTGCACATGTGCCTCAAGATCTTCTGTGGTCACAAGGTCATCAATAAACCCAGCAAGCTGTGGACAATGCTGTGCTAACTCCTGGCGCACGGTAGAGATCGACCAAATGAACATCCCTGCATTCCAACTGAAATTTCCCTTTGCTAAAAAGCTTTCTGCCAGTTTAACAGCAGGTTTTTCACGGAATCTCTCCACTGTCCTCACCGTATTCTCAACCCCATCTAGTGGCACCTCCACACCCCTCTCGATATAGCCAAACGAAGGACTCGGCCAAGTTGGTTTAATCCCTACTGTCACAAGTGAAGGGGTCAAGTCCGCCACACGCACCGCATCCGCCATGACCTTCTGATAGTTTTCCGTATCATTGATCAACTGATCCGCAGGCAAAACCATCATCACAGCATCAGGGTCTCTCGCTGCAATCAGACCAATCCCCAGCGCCACCGCAGGAGCCGTGTCCCGCTTCGCCGGCTCGGCAAAGATATTCTCAGGCGGATGATCTGGTAATAGCTCCAGCACACTAGGCTTCTGAAGCTCATTGGTCAGGATAAAAATATTCTCTTTGGGAACCAACCCCTCAAGGCGATTGACCGTCTTATTGATCAATGGTTCATCATCAAATAAATTAAGAAATTGCTTCGGCTTTACATTTCTCGAAAGCGGCCAAAAGCGAGTACCACTACCACCAGCTAAAATGAGGACATATGTATTTTTTGCCATGAGAGGTTTCTTAACATGGGTCAGAGACATAGAGAAGGCAAATTAGGCTCCCGCTCTCCCTTATTTTTTGCTGGTAAAGTAGCAGGATCTTCCTAAGGCTCTACATCGTAATTAATTACTTTTTTCTACATGAACTATCTTCTTAACATGGTAACTCTAGGCTTTTTGATGCTAGTTACCAACTGCACCCTTCTCCCAGAAGCAGGCCCTGTCAATATCGTCAAAGATGCACAAGATGAAGACACTCCAGGGAGCTATCGCTTGATCGACATTAATTCCTCTAATCTTTCTTCTTTTAACAGCACTCAACACAACAAAGTTGATAAACTCCCTTCCGTTGATAGCAGCCGCACCTATACCGACACCATTCAAAAAGGAGACACCCTCAGCCTCTACTTGATCGATCCCAACCCCGAGGAATCTTTTACTGGAGGGCAAGCCATTGGTCCTCTCGAGGTCTCTCAAGAGGGGGAAGTGAACATCCCCTTCATCGGCACTCTACAACTGAAAGGCAAAAGTATCCGTGACGCTGAATTTATGATCAAAGAACAATTTGCTCTCAAGTTCAGTAGTGCCGAGGTCTCTGTCTCAAGAAATAAAAATATTCAGTTCCGTGCCAATTCCATCGGCCTCGTCTCCCGTCCGGGACAGCACACTATCGATAGACCAGACTTCACCCTCGCCGACCTCGTTTCCCTCAGCGGGGGCACAAGTATCGAGCCTCACCTCTGTGAATACCAACTCCACCGAGATGGAAAAACCTACATCCTCGACAGTAAGCAACTTGGAAAAAGCAAAACTCGTGTGCAGGACGGAGATTTACTCGAGGTCACCAGAAGTAAACATCAGCATCTCGTCATTCTAGGGAATGCCAACAGACCGGGTAACCATCCTTTCCCTTCTTCCCACTCCCACCTGACCGACTTCATCGGCGCAGGCAATGGTATCAATCTTGAGAATGGGAATCCCTCAGGTATTTTTATCTTCAGAAAGAAGCCTGGCAGCAAGACAGATGTATTTCGCTTTAATCTAAGAAAGGCAGACGGCCTAATCGCAGCCAGTAAGTTCCACCTCCACGGAGACGATGTGATCTATATCACCGAAGCTCCTTTATCTCGCTGGAATCGCATCATCCGAAATGTCCTTCCGATAGGACAAGTTCAGAGTGCAAGGCAGCTTGCTCAATAATGCATGGAGA
>JALZVA010000015.1 GCA_023301335.1 Akkermansiaceae bacterium | reverse complement strand
CGAGAGCCAAGCGTCTCCCCAAGCGCATCTCTCCCATAAGCTTTCCTAGCCAATGTAGGAGCTAAAAGAAGCGTGGCAGAATAACCACATGAGGTGCTAAAGCAGCGTTTTAAAAAATTGCGACGATTGGAAAGTGACATGATTAGATGTAAATATGTTTTAAATGCTCAGTACCGATGGAGAAAAAGATTCAAGCTAGAAAATGCTACATAAAGGCAAGATGTCAAATAGACATTAATGGAGTTACCTTATTGTTTTTATTTTTTGTGAATGTAGGGGTCGAACAGTGTTTTTCTTGGGAGCATTAAATAGTTTAGAGGCTAAGGTAGCGATGGGAAAGTTATTGAAGATGAATGGAGTGAATCAGATATTCAAAAAATGGGTGATAATCTAGTAAATCTATTTACTTCTTATGGGGGTGTCACTTTATCTAAGTATGAAGGTTTGGTGTAAATTTGTGTTCTTTTTTAGGTCGGGAAATAAACTTCTAAGAGAGTTTCAATCTGAGTGGTTGATCTGCTACCATTCGAATGTATGATGTTACCTACTTAGAGATTATGGATGGCGCTTGTATAAATTATCACGAGAAATTAGCTCCTTTTATCACCTATATGGAAACGTTAACTGAGCGTCCAGGCTTAGAAGAGGCTGAGCAAGACATTGTGACCTTACATTGTTACTCTCCTCCTTTGAAGAGAATGCAGACATTTTCTATTGATTCAAAATTCACGCAAATCTATAAGCCTGTCAATGAAGTCTTGATGGACGGGAGTGGGGTTTAAAATCATGCCTAGTGAAGATAATAAGAAGCGGCCCAAGCTCTATGAAATGATTGATAAGCCGGGTAGTATCTCAATCGATTCCATGGAAGGCACATTGAGTCTTAATGACGCAATGGATGTGTCAAAGCCTGTAGATCTTCAGGACTATGGAACACGTTGGTGGAAGCTGATGCCAGGGGTTTGTTTGGCGATTCTTATCACTCTCCTTGCAAGTTATATGCGGGAGCTTCCATTTGCTCCTTTTACGATTGAGGGAGCAGCGTTGAAGCATCCATTCGGGGTGTCTATACTGGCCATTGTGTTAGGGATGATAGTAGGGTCAGCCGTAAAGCTTTCAGCTAAAACAAAGTTAGACTGCAGGTGGGTGTCAACATGGTTCATCCCTATCGCCATTATCTGCCTTGGTGCGCGTATGGATTTTTCAGTTCTATCACGCCTAGGTCTTCCTCTAATAGGGATTGTAGTGAGTGTGATGCTGATCACACTGTTACTTGCCGTTGTGTTAGGAAAAGTCTTTGGTTTAGGAGGAAAGGTAAGCTATCTGCTTGGGGTCGGTTCTGCGGTTTGTGGTAGTAGTGCGGTTTTAGCTGTCGCCCCTGTGAGTGATGCGGAAGAGGATGATGTAGTACTAGCTGTAGGAGTGGTGAATTTGATTGGACTGTTAGCGATGTTTTCTTGTGTGGGTCTAGTCTGGTTGATGCCGCAGATGAGTGCCGACTTATATGGTTCACTTGCTGGTGGAACGATCCATGCCGTACCTCAGGTTGTAGCAGCTGCGGAAAGTCATAGCGGGGACGCCTCCGCGATTGCCTCTGCGGTGAAGCTCCTCCGGGTGACCTTACTGGTACCAGTTGTCTTACTGAGTGTTCTTTTTATGGAAAGAGGTCGTAAAGCTAAAGGAATGGTAAAGCCAAAACCTCTTCTATCCTATATTCCTTGGTTTGTGTGGGGTTTTGTAGTGGTAGCCTTACTAGCGAGTAATCAGCTTATCCCAGATCTGATGTTTCCAAAGGTGACGGAGAGTTTTAATACAGTGGAGGGGCTTACAAAGCTGAGCTCTATACTCTTAGCCGTGGCGATGGCTGCGATTGGGCTACAAGTAAATATAAAAAGCTTGGTGACCTCTGGCGGAAAGGCGCTTCTTTGTGGCTTACTTATCTGGGCTGGGATGTTAGCTTCAGCGTACTTAATCTGCCATCTTTATTTTGGTGGTTAATAGCAGATCAAAAGAGGTGTTCCTTTATAGCTTAATGAAATGGTCATCTCCAACGTGGGGGTGGGGAGATATACAATAGAGCTTAAATTTTCTTTAGCAATTTTAACGAAAAAGCCCTAAATCTTTTCTAAGACTTAGGGCTTTTTCTAAAAATGGTAGCACTGGGCAGATTTGAACTGCCGACAAAAGGCTTATGAGTCCTCTGCTCTACCCCTGAGCTACAGTGCCATTTGGTTGGGATGGAGGGGGAATATCCGATCTTTCGTTGGCTGTCTAGGAAAAAAATATGATTTTGCGGGAAAGAATTATAGGGATTCAGAGGGAGGGTTAACCAATCTAGTTACTTATGAGGTGCCTGGTTGACCAATCATTAAGATTATGGAGCTTTAGAGCTTACCTTACTATAAGTTAACTCACCTAAAAACCTTATTTTAGAACTGATTCTCGAGGGGGAGCTTAAAAGTATGAGGCCTATCAGTTATTTTATTTGGATTTCTATTGTGGGGGGAAGATAAAATTAGATTAAAATTCCAGTCTAATAGATAGACCTAAAGATAGTTAAGCCCTCTTTTTTGCACATTTTTTAATAAAATGTGTAAATAGCGTTGACGTCTAAAGATTACATATGATATACATTGTATTGTCTTAGTGAAACTGCATTTAAATTATGAAAAGAAAAATCAATAATAAATTAACAGAACAGAGAGGGTTCGCTCTTATAGCGACAGTCGCGATTCTTGCTCTTGTTGTGATGGTGTCGTTGGCGATGGTGTCGTTAGCGACTTCCGTGGCTCGAACTGAATCGAATTCTTCAGCTATTGATGAAGCTCGAGCGAATGCCCGCCTTGCCCTTTCAGAAGCAATTGCAGAATTACAAAGGACGACAGGCCCTGATTCTCGTATTACAGCCCCTGCGGATATTTTTGAAGAAAATCCTTATATAACTGCCAATAATGCTCATGTTAGACAGCTTACTGGAGCTTGGAGATCTTGGGAGGGTTTAAATCATATTTCAGTAGGGACGGATAATGACAGTCCTCTAAATCCTGCCAATAACGGTTTGGAGCAGAATGATCCTAGAACAATTGGTTTACCTGTTAGACCTGACTATGAGAGTAAGACGAAAGTCTATAATCCCGGGAATCATAGGTCTGGACGCTTTTTAAGATGGTTAGTTTCTGAACAGTCTGGAGCTAGCAGAGGGAACTCAATGGATCCTACAGACCCGCCTTTACTTACAGAATCAACGGGTGCAACAATTACTCTGCTAGGTGAGGCATCTGTTGGGACGGATCCCCAAAATCAAGTTCATGTGGTGCCCGCTTCAATTAGGAGGAATTCAAACGTAGTAGGAGCTAAAGCGTGGTGGGTTCAGGGTGATAACATGAAGGTTCAACTGCGTAGAACGACAAAAGCCACAGAAGCATCAGACGTTTTAGCTCAATCTTCTATTTCACCTGGGCCTAGTGGTGCAGAGTTCGGTTTTAATGATTTAGATGAAATAGAGAAGGCGGTTACAAATAAAAGCTTAGATCTTATTAATGGAGCTAATTCCTCAGTGTCATCTGACTCATTTCATGATATTACTACATATTCTAGAGGCTTAATGGTAAATGTTGCTAATGGTGGATGGAAGAGAGACTTATCGTTATTTTCGGAAGAACTTTCCCAAGA
>JALZVA010000014.1 GCA_023301335.1 Akkermansiaceae bacterium | reverse complement strand
AGGATTGAGGGGATGGCTAGTTCGATAACTTCTCCAACTGCGTGATAGGCCTGAGGCCCCATCCCAATCGGATCCGGCACATCCATTCCCCTTTGCCCATTGAGTTCTACAAAATCACACAGGAGAAAGCATTTATCAGCATGTGTAGGGAATGCGCTTTTGAGCATCTGCAGGTGGCTTCCAGTCATGGCAAAAACATGAGTTGCCTCTTCTAGCAAGTAGTCGCTTGTCTTTCTGCTTCTAAACTCATCTAAGCAAGCGTTCTTATTTTTTAATAAATTAGCCGTATCCGTGCTGATCATATCCCCCGCAAAGGCAGCTACGCCAGCAGAACCAATGCACTCTACACCCTCTAGCTCGGCTACTGATTTTTTGAATAAACCCTCCGCCATAGGGCTTCTACAGGTATTCCCAGTACACACAAATAAGACCTTCTTAGACATGCCAAGAGAATGAATCTTATACTGAAAAAAGCAATCGGTTATTTACACCCATTGCTACTCTTAAGTAGGACAGACAGCAGACTTGAACCTACTTCACACAAACGCCAGACAGAATTTTGTCTTCTGATTGCTGAATGTCAGCATGCAACAGAACCAAGCAGTGAAGACAGATCTTGGTAGGGTAAGGTAAGCGGACGAGCACGGTTATCTCAAAGCGCGTCAGCATATCATAACATTGACCTCATCTATCCTCATCTGTAACTCTCTTAGGCTTTTTGACCGTGGCTTTATAAAGACCCATTTTTTTTCCTCTGTTGGTTTTCGGATTTGTTTCATAAAGGATGCACACATTGAAATAGTGGGGAGAGATTTTTACAGCACTCTGCACTAATATTTCTTTATTTTCCTTTGCTTCTGTAACCCTCAAATTGATATATTCTTGCTGATTTTTTGTAATCTTTATAGCTACGAAAGATTCAGCAGGGATGACTTCCCTTTTCTCTCCAATTTTTACTTCCAGTTTAATTTTGGTAAAATTTTTAATACATAGGTTTTTTCTTTTCAACACACCTGTGTCTATATTCACCAGATCCATTTTCGGTGCCCCTTCCCATTCTCCAGGAGGTTCATTCGAAGGCCTAAGGAATAGAATCGAACGTGAACCTGCTAGAAGAGGATCTGTCCATGTATAATGCTGCTGCTCACTCCTCTGAGGCTCTACTTTTTTCTTTAATTCGAGGGCTCTTTCCGCTGGCACTTTTTGAAAAACAGGAGCTCCATTCAGCCCTAGTACGTAACGTAATTTTTCCCCATTAGCACTGCGGGTAAAGAGCAACTGCGGAGGCAGCACTGTATCTTCTCCCTTGGCTAGTGCCTCTATCTCAGGTCGCCCTCCCACTGCGACAATCGCAAGGTGCGCCTCTTCTCTCGGCGTCACCTGTTTCTCCTTCCCCAATAACAGAGAAATCATACACCCTAACAAAAAAATAAGCTTTTTATATTTCATTTTCACTCATCCATCGCATTGAGATTATTTTAAACCGTCTTCCCCATTTTTTATTTCCTGCACTCAGTGCGTTAGCCGTTAATTTACCACTTGCGGGATCTATCAAGATAGATGCTTTCGTGGCTCTGTCAGCTACCCCATTTGATACCCCATTCAAATTTAAACTCTGCATGTACTCAGGAGTGCGGACCACTGTAACCTCTAGGTAAGCCTCTGCTACGATTTTGCCCTTACTCACCGATTGCCCATAGGCTCTCACCGTGTAGGTCTCCCCTCTCACTGCTAGCTGAGGAGCAATGGGGGAGAGAATATCGCCCTGCGTGATCGAGCTAGGAGATCCCCACGTAAGGGAATTCACCTGTAAGGTGTAATCTGGCTTCCATGCGTTTGCCACATTGTATTGATAACGCCCGTTAGGTGTCCCAAGGTTAGTGGTCGTGTTGAATGCGGGAATTTCTATGTTTGCATTCAATCCACTACGCTGGATCGCGGACTCTAATGCCCCCATTCTTTCCGCTTCACTTCCTGTGCTTCCTAGCCGGCGATTCACAAAATCTGCTAAAGACAGAAATGGGCCTCTGCTTTTCACCTCGAAGACAATACACTCTGCTAGTAAACGCACTTCTTGATCTGTTAAGACTCTGGATCCATCATAAGCTTGTTGTGCATACGGGCTTTGATCCTCTGTCCGATCCCCTCTGATGGGCTTCTTTATACGAGACACAACGTGATAATCACTTTCTAAGGTATCCTCTAGCACATCCGCAGTTAGGTAGGATAATGTGGACGCACCCGTTAAATTACTTTCCTGTGTCTCCCTTCCTCTATTCCTCGTCCCAGATAGCACCGCTGTCCAGGCATCTACGGAAACACTATTTACATTGAACTGTGCTTCTGAGGAGAACAAATAACCATTATTCCAAAATCCAAAAGCGAGTCCTTCAGGTGATGCTTCAAGTGCAGAGGAGGCCTCAGACATGGAATATGCTGCATAGGGATTATACCTATAGCCACTTTGATGTAGTCCCTCTTCTGAACTCCAATTCATCACTAGGCTTGAGGTATCGACCTTCATCCCTGATATAAAATACGCATCAAATAGATTCTGATTCACTTCGTAGGAAATATCGTAATCTAAAATTTCATCTTCCGAGTCGATCCGCGTTGAGACTATATTTTTTGTTATCGCTTCCGATCCATTAGATAAGAGCGATTCATTATTCGTGAGACCAAAAAATTGAGAGTTGGTTCCCGTGGCGGCTCCCCAAGTCACGACACTCGTGGAGTGATCTGGATATTCACCCCAGTATCGATCCTGCGCAGAGACACTAGCATTGGGTCGCCTCACCCCTCCAACCCAATAATCGAAACTGTTAGACACGGTGCTTTCTTCATAAGAAGAAAATCTATAGCGTTCCTCAAGCACCGGATGTGCACTATAAGCACTAGGTGCGGAGAGAGGTAACAGAGAATTCCCCACAATGTAGGATGGATGCCAGGAGAAAGGCGAAAGCCCAGCGTGCCGTAAGGCCCCCAGTGAAAGCGTGCCGTATTCAGGATCAGGAAGATCAAACATCACCGCCCTTCCTTCAGGAGGCAACTGAGAGGCTGAACCGAAAGGGTTTTTAGTGAAGAGGCCATCGGAGTTGATCAAAGGCAGCTCTGCAATCTCACTTGGCGACGGGCTTGCATAGCTGGCCATCCAAGATCCGGCTCCATACGCGTATAAAGACGCATAGGTAAACTGGTGAGGAGCACGCGTGATAATAGACGAGCGCACATTCCCATAGGCTATGATAGCAGGCTTAAAGAACACACTGTCTCCCCCATCCTTAAATCCTGTAGTTGGGTGGTGTCGATACGATTCTTGTGCGTTCCCTTCATAGCCAGACTCATCTAACCACGCTAGCTTTACTCCCATTTGGAATCGCCTTGGAAACCTAATTCGAGGGTTTCTATCAGAATCTTCCAGAGCCGTATTCACATTCTCTACAAAAATGTTATTCAGCTGTATTTCACCACCCTCAGTTCCTCCCTGCCCACAATTAATTGTCTGCACGGTGAGAAAATCAGGAGAGCTTGCCATTGTGTCTCCACTCACATTAAACTCTCCAGCCCTAGAATGCTTAAGAATAGCATGTGGGTTCATATGCGTGCTCCCTGTCATTCTATACCTAAACACCTTTGAAAAATCTATGTGCTGAAAAAATTTCTCTGACTCTTCAACCGTTAATTCACTTGCAGCAGAGAGCGAGCCTACGCGAATTTGTGTCCCAGGGAATTCTGACTCACTGATAAAATGATCATAGCCGAACTGCTCACGTGCAGATAGTGTATTGTTAGACACGCGCGCTTCGTCATATTTTTTTAGATTCGTATCTACGCCTGCCACTTCTACATCTGTTCTGACCTTAGGAGAAAAAACGAGACACTGCCCGGGCTTAAATTCTGTAGCCTCGATTTCAAAAGCTAAGTACCTATTCCTCGGTGCCCAACTCTCTGCCCCAAACACATTGCTATTCACAGAGAAGCTATAAAAACTCCCGCTCGCACCTGCACCAATACTATTCCATGCCTCGGTAGCCTTCGACCAGTTCACCACTTCAGGTATAGCCGTCAGAGATGGATGTGCTTTTAGAGCCTCCGCATGCTCATCTTCCACAAGGAATTTCACCCGTGTATCGTCCGCAGTCGCGATCCCTAGATTGTTATATTTTTTAAATGCATTCGGTAAGAGCACCGCCATTTTTGGCATTTTTACTTTTACTGCATAAGGATTCCAGAGAACCACACGTGGGGCTAAATGAAAACGGAAGTTCGAGTCTGGCGGCGTGCCTTTATACGAAAATCCCATATGCCAGCTCGCCTCTGTCATCACAGGATGCACTTTAGGTGCGCCCGCTGCCCATTTCGATGGCTCTACTGCATAGCCGTCAGAGATTCCTCGTGCCCACTTTAAGCCATTACGTAATTTCACCGATCCTACGGAAAAAGAATACTCTGCCTCTACACTCTCTGCGGCTAATCCCGGCATGTAGGATAACTGACCCCAGTCTCTGAGGGCATCAAAAGTGGGATTGATCACTCCATGCCTCTCCCCCGGGATGATTCCAAAGTCTGAACAAAATGGATATCTCGCATGATCTGTAATCGGAACCCCTCTCGTATCTAACGGCAACGGAAAATTTACCGTTTCTTTTCCTCTTTCACCTAATAGCAAAGGCGTCAAATCACGCTTAAACCCTCCCTGCTGCACATTCACCTGCATTCCGTAAGCGTAGTTCGTGAAATCATGAAATTTTTCTTTAAACGCATCACGTGCAGAGGGAAATCCTAGGCTCAGTGAATCATAGCTTATGATTTTATAGAAATCCTGCTCAGTATCTTCAAAGAAGTGGTCAAACGCATCCTCTCTTGACGCTCCTGCCAAGACTGCCCCAGGGTCATTTTTCACACTCACTTCTCTATCTCCACCTAGTGATGCCGTCTCTTCCGCAAAGGAAGCTATATTTGCCTTTAGATTATTGTTAGATACCCAGAATCCATACCTTCCTGTGAGCGGACCAGCTGAGTCATGGATATCTACCAAGGGAACGATCACTTCGTTACCTCCATTCCCATTTGCTAAAAAATATTCCCCCACCATTTTAACACTAGACGTAAGATCCCCAGAGAATGCCCTATCAGACGAGCTCATCTCTTGTAAAAAGGTCGGATCTCCACTCACTAACCAACCCTGAAATAAATCCTCCTTCCAGTTTCCACTTCCGTTCCTCAAATCATTATAAATCCCTTTATATTGATAAGGGGCAGAACTATCTGAAGCAATATCAGGAAGCTTACCTACCACTGGCCACTCTCGCCCTCCATGTGTGTAGCTCGTCTTCCACGCACCCAACCAATGTCTATTTTTTAGAAAAGCTGTTTCATCCTGTGCTGTGCTCGGGTCATTAGGCGATTCAATAATTGCCGCCTCTGCACACACGGATTGGTCTTTTCCCATCGTTGCCTGCAGTAGTGATAAGGCTTCAGCCAAGGCTAACCTTGCATTTGCTCTGGCTCTATCTCTATGGGTGCCGTCGTTCTCAAATCTTGAAACCTGCGTGGCTAGTGAGACAAAGGCAAGCGCTAGCATCACCAGCAAAGAAAGAATCGAAATCGCTGCAACGATCGCAAATCCAGAATACTTACTCTCTATTTTCTTTCGAGGAAGATACATAAAACAACCTAACACATTAAAAATCAACGAGTATAAAGCATACAAATACCCTCCTTGACAAGTTTTAAAAGGCTTGTTTGATCAATTTTAAGAAATCATCTATTCTTTTTTATAAAAATTTACCTACCCGATGTCACAAAACACCAGCTTTCTATCTATTACCTGTATAGATGCATGCACAGACCCAACTACCTATGGATAAACTCCAACACTTTACCACTCTTCTGCAAGAGCACCATCGCGACATGCTTCTCTACGCACGGAGTTTGACCAAAGACCCTCATCATGCCAATGACATCGCCCAAGACGCCTTTGTCTCGGCATGGAAGAACATTGATGTGTTTGATATCACCAGAGACTTCCCTGCCTGGATGCGCGGAATCATCCGTAATAAATGGCGGGAATGGTTACGCAAATCTAATAGAGAAACTCCCTTAGATGAAGAAACGCTAGAATATCTAGAAAACACGCTGAAGAACTGGGAAGTTATCGGTCTCACTGGAGGCCCCGCTATTTTCCAAACTTTAGAATCCTGTCTCCAGAAGCTTCCTGAAGCCATGGCTGAGGCCGTCTCTAACTACTATGGAGAAGGTTACTCTACGGAAGAAGCCGCAGAGCGTATTGGCTGTCAGCCCAGCGCCTTAAGAAAACGACTCGAGCGTGCCCGCTCAGCCCTCAAATCCTGTATTGAAAATCAATAACCCACCCTCAAGAAAATGAAAAAAGAAGAACTATTAATCGACACCCTCCTCAAAGAGCATCACGAAAAAGGTGCTGACTCAGATTCCGCATTCATCGACTCCGTGCTCCATGAGATCGATCCTGCACATGGCACTCAGCACATGCCTTCAGCCCATAAGGTAAACGCTTGGCCACGCTATGCTGCCGCCTCCGTGGCGGTGCTAGCCGTCACAGGTATCGGATGGTATGTGGCTACTCAAAATCCCCAAATTGACCAAAGCGTTGCCATCCACGAGGCTCAAACCGAAACACTATACGAAGAGGAAACTCAGCCTTCATTTCCCCCCATCGCCAGTAAAGCAAAAAAAGACCATGACGCTATCACTCGCAAAGTTACTAAATCGTCTGAAAAATTCGACTCTTCAAGCCTAAGCTCCCAGCTTTCCGTTAACGCTGATGAGTCACATTTAGCAGACCATATGGAAAAATTTAAAGAAAGCAAAAATCTCACAGAAGAAATTCTTTCACTAAAAAAAGAGTCTTCCCCTGGTGCTCTATCTTCAGGTAAACCTGAAATTCAAATTTTAGGGAGAGAAGATGCATTTGCTCATCGTTCTAATTTTAGAGACACGGGAAAAAAACGCGAAAGACAGCTAAGCAAGCAGATTCCCTTTCCTATTACTGAGCAAGATCACGGAGATCGTTATTCAAACCTAACAGATAACGAACCTACTCTTACGTCTAAAAATCCTATCTCCACGTTTTCTGTAGATGTGGATACCGCATCCTACTCCCAGCTACGTCGTTCCCTAAACGCGGGTGTTAAACCTCACCCCAACTCTGTGAGAATAGAAGAAATGATCAACTATTTCTCCTACGACTACGCACAGCCTACAGATATGCATCCCTTCTCGATCCATGTCGAGCAGTCAAGCTGTCCATGGAATACAGAGCATCACTTAGTCAAGATTGGCCTCCAAGGGAAGAAGGTAGATAATGCCGACAGGAAGCCTGCTAACCTCGTGTTCCTCATCGACACCTCTGGCTCTATGGCAGCTCCTGACAAGCTCCCCTTACTACAAAGCGCATTAACCAAACTGGTGAAAACGATGAATGAGAAAGACACTCTCAGCATTGTCACGTATGCAGGGAACTCAGGGATAGCCCTCTCTCCCACTAAGCTCACAGACCAGAACAAACTAAGAATCGCATCCGTGCTACAAGACATGGCTCCTAAAGGCTCTACTAACGGAGCCTCTGGTCTCCAGCTAGCCTACGACCTCGCTACAGAGAATCAAACGGAAGAAGGTATTAGCCGTATTATCTTAGCCACTGACGGAGACTTTAATGTTGGTATTTCTAACTCCTCTCACCTCACTGAGCTCGTCAAAGAGAAGGCTAAAAAAGGCGTAGAGATTAGTGTCTTAGGTTTTGGCAGAGGCAATCTCAATGACAAGATGTTAGAATCCATTACCAATCATGGAAATGGAAACTATAGCTACATTGACACTGATGCAGAAGCCTATCGCGTCTTAGTTAAAAACATCGGAGGCACTCTCCAAACCATTGCTAAGGATGTCAAAATCCAGGCGATCTTTAAAGAAGACAGCGTTGCCTCCTACCGCCTCATTGGCTACGCCAACAGAAAGCTTGAAACAGAAGACTTTGCCAATGATAAAGTTGATGCTGGAGAAATCGGTGCAGGTCATTCCGTCACCGCCATCTATCAGGTAGAGCTTACCGAGGGCATCGAAGAAAACGCC
>JALZVA010000013.1 GCA_023301335.1 Akkermansiaceae bacterium | reverse complement strand
ATATATCTACGTCCCCATTTATGGTAAGCTTTCCTCCATTAATTTGAGCTTCTACAGCTGAAGAAATAACAAGATCCTCAGTAATCGTAGATTTTAATTTCACCTCTCTCACCCGCTCTACCTCGTAATCTTTAATGACAATTTTCGGAAGACTTGCATAGACATCCAGTTGGTACTTAGGCGCATTCAAACTCCCAGAAAATACACCCTCTGCACTCACCTCCCCATCTAACTCTTCTAGCTCTGGCACATATGCACTGATCCTATTAAGAGGCAGTTCATTCACCTTAAGTTTTCCTTTTAGAGGGGTGTCTCGAAACATTGTCTCGATCACCTCTGGGTGCTGTGCCCACTCTAGTGGGGTGAAGGGAACCTCAGCATCTAAGGTGAGTAATTCATTGTCTTGCTCGCTCACCATGGTTTTCACTTTGAGAGCTTTATTCAGTGATTCGAAACCAAATTTCACTATTACTGGTTCATTCAGACTAGCATCGATTCCTCGTAATTCAAAGCCCACCAGCTCCCCCTTTACATTTGGAGCTGCAGGTGAACCAAACAAGTGCATTTGAGCTTTTACCTTTCCTGTAATCTCTCTTGGGATATTAGCTCCTGCCCACGCTTCGATTTGCTTAATCGCGATTTCTTCTGACTCCATTTCTACATCCCATTTTTCCTCTTGGTTTAAGAAACTTTCTAGATCCTGAATCTCTATAGAATACGGAATACTCGCCTTAAGATTGCCCACTAATTTTTCTCTGTGTTTTAACGTGCTAGAGCTAATCTCCAGTCGTTCACCTGCCCAAGTCAGTTTAGCCTCTGCCACCCATGCATCAAATTTCACCTCAAGCTGCTTCATCTTCACCTCATCAGGAAGGGCGTAGTCTAGCTCCGTCACCACATCCACCACTCGCTTATCAGGAAGAACCAACCCTAGACGTTTTATTTCCAGATTACCCGTTTGCTCCAATTCCTCCAAAGTCTTTGGAACATTCCCTTTTCCTTTCCAGCTTAGCTCCATCCCCTCTTCAACTCCCATCTCTAAACCTGAAAATTTCATCACGGCGTTCACCCATTTAGAATTAGGCTTAGACACTTCTATATTTCCAGAGAACGCATGTTTCTTGAGATCGTAATCTCCTTCAGTCAATAAAGTCGATTCCCCCAGTTCTTTAAAGATCGCTGAGAATTTTACCGCGCGATCCTTCATACTCATCTTCATGTCAAAGTCTGGTAACGCAACCTGATCTAACGCCACACCAGCAAGCTTGCCCTTAACATCAAGTGTGTGAATATCTAAATCACTCAGACTTAAGTCCCCATTCACTTGGAAAGAAGCCCCTTGATACGTTAACTCTTTTGGTAATTCGACCCAAAGGCTTGGGATATCTTCTAAGCGTTTAATATTCAGAGAAAAATGAGATATGGTATGTTTCCACCACTGCTCTGTTTCAGCTTCCGTCCAATTTCCTCTAAAATTAAAATCCAGTGGTATCGTGTTTAACTCTCCATTCAAGGCTCCTCTGTATGCCTCAGCTTCTTGATTAAGTAAGATGTTCACGTCAGTAAGATCATACTCTTGGTAAACCATACGCTTCAGCCCTATATCAGTAGCTATGCGCCACTGCGGGATTGGAACCGTATAATCATCCAGATCCGCTTTTAAGTGATTCACGGTAAAAGATGCAGGAAGCTTTATCTGTAATTGATCTTCCAACCACGTAGATGAAAGTTCTCCTTTTTTAAGCTCTACTGAAACCTTTTCGTTCACCCTCGCTTCCACCACAGCCTCACCTATCCAAACTTCACCCTCGCCCACAAGCTCACCTGACCAATCTAACACTATTGATCTTACTCCTATATCTGGTAGCAGCTCGAATCTATCCATTGCCACACTCTGCTCGCCCCAATGTAGCCCAATATTCTGAGGGCTTACCACAAGGCCTCGTGAAGCTTCCTGAATGCCTAAACCCAATAGATTAAAATCTTCTGATCCAGCCGCATGTTCAAACTCTCCCCACTGAAATGCTAGCCATTCTTCTCCTGACTTCTTCAGCTTCACATCAACATCAGCAATAGAGATTTCAGGAGCGGTAAGGATAGGCCGAAGAGTCGCTAATAACTCTTTAACATCTGTAGATTCTTCATCCTTTTTCTCCACAATTAGAAAATCATCCAAATCTGCCACCAACACCACGCGATCTACCTCGATCGCATCTAGCTCTTTATCCAAAAGCTTACTCAGTGAATAGCTCACCTTTAATTCCCCCACCTCCAAACGCTTCACCCCGGCTTCTCCTGTAAGCACTAAATCCGAAATCGTGTAACCCGAAAGCATCGATCCATCGAGAGTGAAATCACCTTCTAAATCCTGCCCTTCTGCAAACTGGTGCAGCTGCTTTTCAATGATCCACCGACTCCCTACGCCATTTAAAACAACCCCACAAATCCCAAGAATAAGCACCAGTATCAATAACACCCAAGCACAACGCTTCAGCCACAATCGAGGCCGAGGTTTATCCTGCATTTCTTTTTTATCCGTAGTCTCAGACATCTTGTATTTCCCCCCTGAGCAATAGCCCAGAGACATAGTGAACAACTGTCCAGAACATATACAGGAAATGACTATTTGTCCCGCCAAATATGATTCATTCAAAAACACCTATTTAACTCACTTCCTTCATTCTCTCTTTAGAGCTACTCCCTACCCTAACCCTCAGAATCTATGAACGCTTCTTCACTCCCATTTATACAAGAATCGCAAATAGAGTTTGACAACCTAGTCTCTTATTTTTTAGTTGTATTGCGTCTATTTCATCTCATTTCCCCCATGAACAACACAATCTCTTTCCCCCAGTATTCCCCTCTAACCCACTATTCTCAAATCGCGCAGCCCAAGGCGGTAACCCAAAAGAAAATAAGGAAGCTTAATCTTCTAGACAATAGATTCGCGAACCATCTGTAACCGTATGCACACTTTCATCTCAAAAGTACGAAGACGCCTCAATACTGGCATCGCTATAAACAGCTTTCTGCTCGCGCTTCTTATAGCCTCAGCCCTCATCGTTTCCCTAAGCCTCTATTTTATCATCCGCGGGCATGCTGTAGAAACATGGGCCTTCATCACCGGTGGATGTATTGCCCTTCTTTCATGGATTGCGCTCTGGGTTACTAAGAAAAAAAATACGCAGCAAGCAGCCATCTATTCCGACTCGCACTTTCAGTTAAAAGACAGTATCGTCTCTTCCCTCGAATTTGAAAACGGCTCCACAGAACAAAAATACAAAGAGCTGCAATATGCACAAACCGAGAAAAAAATTGCCTCTATAGATTCCTCCACCATCCCCCTCTCTATTTCTAAAAAACTCCTCGCAGGTTCCCTTGCCAGTGCGCTCGTTGCCACAAGCTTCGCTTTCGTCCCAGCTTCTCAAGCCGTTCTTGATAGACTCCAAAAAGAAAAAGAAACAAAGGCACAAACTGAAGAAATTCAAAAGCTCGTTGAAGCAGAAGTTGAGAAACTACTCGAGGATTTAAGCGAACATGAAAAAGCTCTGATCGACTCCGACCAGATTCGTAAATGGGCAAAAGAACTTAAACCTACTGCAAAAGAACGAGAAGCTATGCTCAACATGGCTAGAGTTAAGCAAGAGATTCAAAAAAAGATCGCAGGACTCGAAAACCGTAAAAACGAAGCTCTCCTCAAAGCTGCTGGACTAAAGCTTAAGGAATCTTCCAACTCTAAAGCTAAACAGGCAGGTGAAGCCATGAGTCAAAAAGATTTTGATGCAGTAAAAAAATCTCTCGAAAAATTCAAACTAAAGAACGATCAAGAAAAAGAGCATGCCGTGGATGACGCTACTAAAGAGCTCATGGAGCAGCTCAAAAAAGGCGAACAACTCACTCCTGAAGAGCGCAAAAAGCTCATGGAAGAATTCAAGAAAAAGCTCGCAGAAGTCCGCGAACTTACCAAACGCATGGCGGCAGCCGCTCAGGAAGGTAATCAGGGTGAAGGCCTAGAAGAAGGCGCAAAATTTGATAATTTACCTGAAGACTTTCCATTAGATCGTTTAATGAAACTCATGAATAAGCATGCCATGGATATGCAAGAATTCATGGATGGAGAAATGCTAGATGGAGAACTTATGGAGCTAGAAGAGCTCATGGAGCTGCTCGAAATGTTAGAGGAAATGGACGAAGGCCTCGAAGAGATGCAAGATGAAATGGACGAAATGGACGCCCGAAGACGCCTGAGGCAACGCCTGCAAGAACTCCGGAAACGCTTAGGCTCGGGAATGGGTAAACAGCAAGGTCAGAAACAAGGCAAAGGCTTACGATTGAACATGCCTGGAGGAAAAAAACCCGGCACAGGCACAGATAACAGCCGGCGCAATCAAAAGGATGAAGACATCGATAATAAAAATCACTCCAAAATCAAAGGCCAACAGGGTAAAGGCCCCGTGCAGAAAAAAATAGAGGCTGCCGATTCTGGCACAGGCACATCTCATCTCAAAGGAAGCGCCCAGCAGCGCGACTACGAACACCAAATGAGCTCTTACCTAAACCGTGACGACATCCCTGAAGACATGAAGCAAGCGATGCGTCAATACTACAAGGACATCCACGCCACAGAGCAGGCAAAATAATTTAAAAAAACAAACCATCATGGACAAAGAAAAACTAGAAGCTGAAGTCGATTCTTTTAAGCACACCTTTCGTGAAATCAAAGAAGAAGTAGGGAAATTCATCGTTGGACAAGAGGATATCATCCAAAATGTTCTCATCTCCATTTGCTGTGGAGGTCACGTTCTGTTAGAAGGGGTTCCAGGACTCGGTAAGACCGCCTTAGTCAACACTATTGCAACTGCTTTAGAGCTTAAATTTAAAAGAATTCAGTTCACCCCCGACCTTCTTCCATCCGATGTGGTAGGGACCCAGATCCTCACAGAGAACCAAGGAAAGAGAGAGTTCTCTTTCCAACCTGGCCCCGTGTTTTGTAATATCCTCCTTGCAGATGAAATTAACCGTGCCACGCCAAAGACCCAGTCTGCTCTATTAGAAACAATGCAGGAAAAACGTGTCACTGTGGCCAATACCACACATAGCATCGGGCTACCCTTCTTCGTCCTTGCCACACAGAATCCGATCGAGAACGACGGAACCTATCCACTTCCAGAGGCACAACTTGACCGCTTTTTCTTTAAGCTCAAAGTTGAAATCCCCAATCATGATGAATTTGTAGAAATCCTCCACCGTACAAGCGGAAAGGAACAACCCAAGCTTTACCCAGCTGCCACAGGAAAAGATATCATCTCCATGGGGAAAACTATCTCCGAAATCCCTATTGCCACAGAAGTCATGGACCACCTCGTTAAGATTGTTCGAGCCACCCATCCAGGAAACGAAAACGCCCCTACGGAGGTGAACCAATACGTGCGTAATGGCGCCTCTCCGAGAGCTGCTCAGGCCATTCTTGCAGCATCCCGTGCCAGCGCTATTCTCGATGGGAGATACCATGTGGCGAAAGAGGATATTGATAAAATGGCTGTACAGGCAATCCGACATCGCCTGATCCTTTCCTTCGAGGGAGAGGCTGAAGGTGTAAATCCAGATCATATTATAGAATCTATCATTAGCAAAGTCCGAAAGAGCTAACCCTCACTTTATGTCACTTACCGACCCAGCTTTCATCTCTCGCTTAGAGTCATTATTCCTCCTTGCCCGAAGGGTTCTAGGAGGAAACTTACAGGCCGATAGAAAATCCAACAGAAAAGGAACAGGTATCACCTTTGCTGATTATTCAGAATATAACTTAGGAGATGACTTCCGTGCTATTGACTGGCAGGTGTTTGCTAAATCAGACGAACTTTTCATCAAGCTTTTTGAAATGGAGGAAGACACCTCTATTTACATTTTGTTAGATGCAAGTCACTCCATGCAGAGCAAACTGTTAGAAGCCAGCCAACTTGCAGCAGCGTTAGGTTACATTGGCCTTAATTGCCACGACAGGGTTCTCCCCTACCTCATGGCGGATAAGCTTCAGCCACTTATCGAACCTGCTCGTGGGAAAGGAGCCATCCTCCCCTACCTCAGAGCTCTAGATAAGATAGAAACCTTCGGCGAGGAAACCTACTTCTTAAAATGTGTCAAAGAACTACAAGCTAGACACAGTAAAAAAGGCATCGTCCTTGTCATCTCTGATTTCCTCTACCCTACGGGCTTCGAAGAGGGGCTTCAACTCCTCCAGGGCATGAAGCATGATACCTTCTGCCTCCAAATTCATAATCCCGAAGACCTTAGCTGTGAACTCAAAGGAGATGTGGAACTCCAATGTGTCGAAACCAAGCAACGCAACAAGGTGACGATCACTAAGAAAGAAGCTCAAGCATACGAAAAAGCCATGTCCGAATGGAATGCAGCACTCAAAAAAGAATGCCTGCGTAGAGGGATTGGCTACCTCAGTACGATTTCAGAAGATAACTTCAGTGATACGGTTACACAAATCATCAGAACAGGAGGCTTAGCAGGGTGAACTTTCTCAGTCCACATTTTCTCTGGGGCCTTCTCTTAGCTCTTCCTCTTATCGCGGTTTATTTTCTTAAAGTAAAACCTCGAAAAAAATTAACCAACGCTTGGTTCCTTTGGGAGAAAGTTCTCGAAGAAAAAAACAATAGTTCACTTTTTCATAAGCTTCGCAGCTTCTTATCCTTACTCCTCATGCTGCTCATGCTCTTCTTTATCTGCTTTGGGCTCAGTGAACTAAGCTTTTCTAAAAATGATACGCGAGATGTCTTCATCGTCATCGATCAATCAGCATCTATGCATACTAAATCGGATGGAACTCCAGCGATCGAGTTAGCAAAATCGGAAGCTCACTCAGTGCTGAACGCACTCTCCTCTGGACAGCGCGCCTCCATCGTAGTGCTAAATGAATCTCTCAACTACCTTACCCATCTGAGTTCAAATGTGCACGGCCTCCATAAAACAATCGATGCAATCCAAGCTTCATCCACCCCTGATCCACACTCTGCAGGGTTAGCCCTTAAACAAATGGGCGAAATCTTAGAACAAGAAGAAGACCTCAGGCTCATTTTCATATCAGATGGACGTAATGCCTTTGATTTATCCAAACTAGAAAATGTTGAAAAAATCATCATTGGCGCGTCTGACTCCGATTTAAATATCGGGATTATCGCTGCGGATATTCAACCTGTCCTCGCCTCTGAATCCGCCACTGCAATGGTGCAGCTGAGTAACTCAGGCATAAAATCTAAGGAAGTAGAGATAGAGATTTTCCATGAACCCTCACAGACCATTGCTGAGCTAATCAAAGTCAACGTCAAACCAGGGGTCAACGAGCCACTTTTCTTTGACCTGCCAAATGCAGAATCCGGTCTTTGGAAAATCAACCTCCTGCATAAAGACACACTTCCTCTCGATGACCATGCCTCGATGATCCTCAGACCTCTGCCCGCAGTTTCTGTCTCCATCCCTACAGAGAATAACTACTTCTATCAGCGTTGTATTGAGGCATTTGGAAAAACCAGTGGGAGTCTTCAATTAGCTCATAGCGATGCTCAGGTTAACATGTTCCACGGCTCCGTCCCAGAGAATGTTCAAGGAAAGGCCCTCGTCTTTGCGCCTCAAGGCAGCTCTTCATTTTGGTCAAATCTTGGTAGCGAAGTCGCAGTTCACGTCCCTATCATAGAACAAGAGAATCATGGCTTATTAAAACATATTAATGTGAATGATTTTACATTTCCAGGTGCAAAGCAACTCTCCGCACCACAGGGAGCACAGGTAATCATGCGCTCAGAGGCAGGAGTCCCCCTCATCTACCAAATCAATAACCCTACGCAAACCGTCATTGTCGTCAATCTTGATCCACAGCTCGACGACTTTTTTCTCTATACTGGATTCGTCACCATCATTTACGACACAGCTATGTTTCTCAGTGGTAACGAAACTAGACTCCCAGCCACCTACCCCATGGGCGTGCCCCACACCGCCCCAATCACCACTGCATACAGCTTACCAAACGATGAGACCGTTCAGGTTCAAAAAGGAGAGGTTCTTACCTCTCCGCACATTGGGCTTCACCAATCCCAACAAGAATCACAAAAAGCATCGTATAGCACAGCTCTCCTCTCCGCGCAAGAATCTGGCTCAGGAAATCTTAAACAAGCCCCTATCAACCTATCTGTAGGCTCAGGCTATCCACTTAGTATGTGGCTCCTCGTAGCTGGTATTCTCTTGCTCATCACTGAATCTATCTGCTACCACCGCCGTAAAGCTGATTAACTATGCAATTCTCGAATCTCCAACATCTATGGTGGCTTATCCCCGCCCTCTTACTCCTCTTTTTAGGGTTCTCCTTCACACTCGTCGATAGACCAAAACGCTGGAAGTGGCTTTCCTTCCTCTGCCGCGTGCTTGCCGTCATCCTTCTCATCCTTGGTCTTTGTAAGCCTTTTCAAAAAGGAAGTGCTGATGACCTCCACGTCGTCTTCCTCGTTGATGGTTCCGCATCCGTTTCCGCAAAGGGCATGAATGAAGCCATTACCAAAGTCGAAGAAGGGCTTGAGAAACTCAGTCCCAAGGACACATTCTCCATTCAGCTTTTTGGAAACCAGTTAAAAAATACGACCATCGAAGAGCTGAAAACACTCTCCGCAGCGATCGAGCGCGATGGAGCAGATGCCCAGACACGAGCCGCTACGGACCTCTCTTCAGCCCTCCTCTCTGCACGCATGAAGTTTCGTGCTGATAAAGCAAAAAAAATTGTAGTGCTCTCTGATGGAGTTCCCACGGGAAGTGATATTTCCCGTTCTTTAGAGATACTAAGCGATGAACAAGTTGGCGTGAGCTTCCATAAAATTTCCCCTCTTCAAAAAACTGAAGTCGCAGCCGTGCATTTTCAATCTCTTGTCCCCTCCGCTTTTGAAGGTGAGATTGTTAGAATGACAGGAGAGGTCGCTACCAATAAGGCCATGTCAGCTACCGTCCGCCTCATACACCGTGGTCTGGAAGTTCAAACACAGCAACTAGAACTAGACCCTAACAAAAAAAATATCGTTGAGTTTGAAGCTGAAATGTTCACCGCAGGTGTTTCCAGATGGGTGATGGAAGTTCAAGCCGAGGATGATTACTTCCTCATGAATAATGCAGCTTCCACCACTATCGATGTATCCGGAAAACCACGCATCTTAGCTATCCATAAAGAGCCTAAGAAAATGCGCGCACTTTCTAGGTCACTCCGAAAACAAGGTATCGAATTAGATGTCAGAGGGGCCAAAGGTCTCCCTAACACACTTGAAGAACTACTCACCTTTAGAGCCGTCCTACTCTGTGACGTGCCAGCCACAAACCTCACTGTCAAACAGATGTTTGACCTCAAGCGTTACGTCGCTGACATGGGTGGTGGGCTGGGTATGTTAGGTTCAGAAAATTCTTTTGGTATCGGAGGATACCACAACACTCCAATCGATGAGATTCTCCCTATTGCCTCCCGCTATGAAAAAGAAAAAATCAAACCTAGCCTCGCAATGGCATTGGTTATCGATAAATCTGGGTCAATGGGCGGGCAGCCCATCCAGTTAGCCAGACAAGCAGCAAAGTCAGCTGTAGAATTACTTGGGTCACAGGATAGCATTGCTGTGATAGGTTTTGATAGTAATGCACAAACCATCGTCCCTATGTCTTCAGCTTCGAATAAAGGGGGTATTAAAGACTCTATCGATTCCTTAGCCGCAGGCGGAGGTACGAATCTCTACCCCGGCCTCCTGAGAGCACAAGAAATGTTAGATGCCACGCCAGCCAAAATTAAACATATCATCATTCTTTCTGATGGGCAGACTGCAGGAAGCGGCTACGAAGAGCTCATCGCAGACCTCTCTGCTACCCGTGTCACTGTCTCCACCGTCGCACTCGGTGAAGGGGCTGCAAAAGAGCTTATGCAAGCTCTCGCCCATTTAGGTAAGGGTCGTTACTATGAAACTAATGATCCAGAGTCCGTGCCTCAAATTTTCACGAAAGAGACCATGCAGGCATCAAAGTCAGCGATTAAAGAAGACCTCTACGGAACTGTTCACCTAGCAGACCACCCT
>JALZVA010000012.1 GCA_023301335.1 Akkermansiaceae bacterium | reverse complement strand
GCCAAGGTCGCATCAAAGCTATTACGTACGTAATCCCACTCTTCCGGGTTCTCAAGCGTTGCGTGAACAATTAAATTCCTTCCTAATCTTTTTGTGTAGGGTAGTGACCCTAGCCATTCTTTCTGACCTTTACTAAGATTCCCTCTTGTCCATTCTAATGCCTCACGAGCTTGAGAATTAAACGTAGACAGGTCATAATCATCGAGCACGTATTCGTCATGATTTCCCTTCACGCTAACGCATTTGAGTTCTTGGACTCTAGTTACACAATCTCCAGGACTAGGCCCATACCCAACAATGTCGCCAAGGCAGGCAAAGCTTGATACACCCTGTGCATCAGCATCCGAAATCACCGCTTCTAAGGCTGTGATATTCGCGTGAATATCTGAAAATATAGCAATTTTGGACATTTTATCTAATTTTTTGTCAGCTCTTAAAACTAACCTTTTTCTTCCCTTTTTCTAGATCAAAACTTCACAGATAAAGTTACATTCTGCGGGGGGTTTTAAAATATTATTCATAAGGAATTATCGATGAATAATATTTAGCTAGCGTTTCTTTCCTTGGATCCATCCATAATGGGAAAACATACATTCGCCTCTTATTGAGTCTGGTCATATCTCCAAGTCACTGACAATCAAAAAAATTAGAAAATAACAGAACAAGTCTTCGAGCCAGCCTAGATGGATCATTATTTACACTGTTTTCTAGTAAAAATAAGTCTTGGGCTCAGCCTTTCAAGACTTAGTATAAAAAAACCCCTACTTCGAGTGAATTGTCGCGGGGACTTCAGCTATGAGCTTTTTAACCAGCTCTAGGTACGTATTCTTATCCCCACCATGCCATGGACCAGCTTGATGGTGGTAACGAAGTTTCCCTGTGTGATCAAAAATAAAATAGTAAGGAACGTAGTTTCCCACTTTGACTCCTCTTTTATACCTTGTTTGGTTCACTAAACTAAAATTCTCCATTTCTGGTGACCAGCCTTGCTTTTTTAAGGCTGAAACAACTTCTTCTTTTACGCCATGCTGGCAGTAAGAGGCGATGAGGTGAAAAGGTTTGTCTGCATTTTTTTTGGCCAAACTGACCATTCCCGGTGTAACCGTTCTGCAGCCGATTCACCC
Source organism: Akkermansiaceae bacterium (assembly GCA_023301335.1). GTDB lineage: Bacteria > Verrucomicrobiota > Verrucomicrobiia > Verrucomicrobiales > Akkermansiaceae > Rubritalea. The sequence goes on along the minus strand of JALZVA010000012.1, from coordinate 1,490 downwards.
GCCCCATATTTTCAGCAATACGACCTTTCCCTTAAGTTCATCCATCTTCACTTCGGCTCCTGACCAATGCCGTCCGTGAACGATATTCTCTATACTAAGCTCTTTGACCTCACCTTCCTGAGCAATTGCTACTCCAGCAGCCGAAAAAATCAGCATGCTTGCCCACATTAATGATTTTCCTAGTTTTAATCCTAATATTCCATTTTTCATATTTTTTATACAATCGCCCAACTTTAGAAACAATCAAATGAAGTTCTCCCCAATCCAAGGTTATGACCACCCAGTCCGCTATAAAAATTATCAAAACCATGTCTATTTTCATGTATTCAGAATAGAGTGAATAGCTTTTGGCTGCCTATGCTTTACAAGGCTGTTGTTTTTGGAAATACAGAGTTTGTGTTTATCAGTGATCGTGAGTTTAAGAAGGCCGAAGAGAGATTTCGAGAGAACTTTGAATCTCGCCACGAGCTTGGAGCTTCTGTTTCTATTTGGCAGCAGGGTGAAGAGGTTTTCAACCTAGCTAGTGGGTGGTGTGAACGCGAGAAAGAGCGCGCGTGGACGGATACCACTCTTGTTCCTATTTATTCCGCCACGAAAGGGCCAGCGGCCGCTACGCTTTTACTTTTATTGGAAAAGAGTGGGCTTTCTCCTCTGACACGAGTGCGGGAAATATGGGATACATTCCCTATCGAAGAGGCTACGATTGCCGAGCTACTCTCTCACCGTTGCGGCTTAGCTGCTCTTGATCGTGCTGTGTCTGTATTTGATTTCGAAGCGGTGATTGATGCGATTGAGCACCAAGCTCGGAACTGGCCTTTAGGCTCTGCTCATGGTTATCACCCTCGGACTTTTGGATTCTTGTTAGACAAGCTATCCTTACTCCTCTCAGGGGAGAAAATAGGGTCACAGTTTGATAAACTGATCGCTGTGCCGCTTGGTTTAGAGATGTGGATCGGGTTGCCTGAAGCGCAGTTCCCGAGGGTTGCGACACTCTATCCAGGGAAGATGGCAAAGGAGGATCTTCTCTCTGATTTTTATAAAGATTTTAATACCGAAGGTAGCTTGGTGAAGAGAACCTTCGCCTCTCCTCATGGGCTCCAGGCAGTCCAAGAGATGAATACGCCAGCTGCGTGGACTTCTGCGCTACCGGCTATGGGTGGGCTTGCTACCGCACAAGCCTTGGCTAAGTTCTATCAAGCGTGCATTGGAGAGATTGTATGCTTTAGCCGCAATGTTAGGCAGTGGATGTCCACACGGCTAGTCTCTGGTGATGATCTTATTTTGAAGACCCCTACTTCTTTTTCTTGTGGGTTCCAGTTTGACCCGATCGATGCGTTCGGAAAAAAATTCCGCTCACACTATGGGAGTTCTAACAACGCCTTTGGTCATCCAGGAGCTGGTGGGAGTCATGCGTTTGGCGACCCTGACACGGGCTTATCCTTTGCTTACACCATGAATCAAATGGAACTAGACGTGCTGCCTAACGAGAA
>JALZVA010000011.1 GCA_023301335.1 Akkermansiaceae bacterium | reverse complement strand
GCTGGGCAGAAGTCGAATCAACTTATTGTGCACAAGCGAGACCCTGAAACAGGAAGGCTGAGTAAAACAGAGTTCACATCATCTGTCGCAGCTCCCATGTGGATTCTATTTTTATAAGGTAGTATACTTACCCACTTTAGCATGAGCTACTGTTGCCAAGCTAGATAACCTTAAGCTGTAGAGATCTGAAGCTGAGTGAAAAAATTTGAGTTCTCTCTTAGCTGTTGGATAGACTGTGGACGGTCGGCTGGATCTGCTTGCGTCATATACTCGATCAAGTCGGAGAGATCTTCAGGGAAATCAGCGAGAATGGCTTTTAGCTCATAGATGGAATGGTTTTTATGGCGTGAGTAGATTTCTTCATGATCTAGTTCAACAAAGGGATGGCCTCCGAGAACCATATAGTAAAAAGTCTGTCCGAGTGTGTAAATATCACTGCGTTGATCGATGAGCCCTCCTTCAAAAAATTCGGCAGGGAGGAGAGCTGGATGAGAGGGGATGTAGGAACTCACTAGCCATCCATTTAAAAAGGGCACGAGTTCCTTAATAAATAAGTCGATGATTTTGTATCTGTGAGAGCCGTTAGAGTTGGGGCTGACAATGAAGGACTCAGGGCTAATGCCGCCATGGATGTGATCGAGCTTGTGGATATCTTCCAATGCGTTGAGGCTTTCTACTACAAATTGGCGAAGCTCTGAAATTCCCATTGCATTAGGATAGAGCTGGCGTAGTGGGGTAATATCGTAATTTTTCATCACGATATAGGGGCCGTTTTCATTAATGAAGTAGTCTATCACCTCCACTAGGTAGGCTGATGGAATAGACTTTAGTTCAGCGATAGTGAGCTTAAAAACATCTTCCCAGCGTGCAAAATCACATTTTGAGCTTTCAAAAGAAAGGTGATAAAGGAGGACACTTTGCCCGGTTAGAATGTGAGTACCTTTGTATAGAGAGCCTGATGCCTGCTCATAAAGGTATTCACTAATGTGATAAGAGGTTTTCAATTCGTTACTAATTTCAATATAAATTGCTTGAAATTTTTTAAGCAACTTACATTAAAATGAGATAGTAGATCTTTAAAATAGAGTCTAACTATTTTGAGATCAAGTAAAACCTATGTTTTTTTGCTCTTCTGAATTAGAAAACAAGAGTAATTGTTAGCCCTTTGTGGAATTAGTAAATTTCGGAAATATATGCATGGGGCGTGTGTGCTAGTGTGATCTCTGCTCCGATATCTTTACCTAAGAGGGCAGAACCAATAGGAGAGGTAGGGGTAATGATGAGGTAAGATTCATCATCTAGGTCAATGGTCACACCGCCTCCAGCAGGAAGAACGAGAAAATTTCTGTCCTCCTCATCGGTAGAGACGACGACGAGAGAGCCGGTAAACACCTGGTCAGGTTCGTTCACAAGCTCCAGAGAATCAAACTTTGCTAGACTCTCTTCGAGCTGGTTGAGTTGCTCCTGTTGCCCTTTAGCAAGGTAAGAGGCTTCGATTCCTCGGGTGTCGTATTTCCCTTCGGCTTTACTCTGGTCTCCAGTGGTGGTGTTGCCGTGGCTTTCGCTAACAGCTCGGCGGAGGACATCAAGGCTATGGGTGAGTTCTTTTTTTGCTATGTTGAGGAGGGATAGTTTAGTTTCTAACATGAATTTGAGTGGGTAGGTGGGGCGTATTTTCTCGGAAAAGAACAATACCTTTAAGGTAGCGATGTTCTAATTTGCCACGATATTAACCAATCTACCTGGAACGACAATCACTTTTCTAACGGTACTTCCTTCGATAAAGTTTTTCACCTTCTCATCTTCGAGAGCGAGAGATTCGACCTCTTCTTTTGACGCTTCTTTGGAAATCATAAGTTTGGTCCTCACTTTGCCATTCACTTGGATGACAATTTCAATTTCGGACTCGACCATGAACTCCTCATTGAACTCAGGCCAGCTCTGCTCGGAGAGAAGTTCTTGCTCAGCGGTGACACCTGTATTCTCCTTTACTGCGGCGTAAATTTCCTCGGTGAGGTGCGGGGCAAATGGATTTAAACACTTTAGAAAATCAACGAACATCTGCGCACAGATGCTTTCCGCCTTAGTGAAGGTGTTAGTGCAGACCATCATTTGAGAAATAGCGGTGTTGAAGTTAAGCTTTTCAATATCTTCACCAACCTTCTTGATAGTTTCATGGAGTACTTTTAAATTGGCTTTATTCTCACATGCCTCTGTAGTGATCTTTCCAGACCAGACCCATTCGCCTGCTTGATTTTCATTGAAGGCTAAGCGCCAGACTTTTGCTAAGAAGCGTGAGACTCCTTCGACCCCTTTCATCTGCCAAGGTTTTACCTGCGTAAGAGGCCCCATGAACATTTCGTAGAGGCGTAGAGAGTCTGCACCGTATTGCTTGACGACTTCGTCTGGATTGACGGTGTTGCCGATGGATTTAGACATTTTCTGTCCATCCTCACCCAAGATGAGTCCTTGGTTGACCAGCTTTTGGAAGGGTTCATTGGTGCTTAAGTGACCGAGATCGAACATTACCTTATGCCAGAAGCGTGCGTAGAGGAGGTGTAACACAGCGTGCTCTGTACCACCTACATAGAGATCTACTCCACCGGATTGGTCATTGCCTCCCATCCAGTAGGACTCTGCTTCCCTAGAGATGAAGCGTTCTGAGTTGTTAGGGTCGCAGTAACGGAGGTAATACCAGCAGGAACCAGCCCACTGAGGCATGGTGTTAGTCTCGCGCTCTGCGGTCTCTGAGTATTGGATCCAGTCGGTGGCTTTCACTAGTGGACCACGTGGATCACCAGTAGGTTTGAAGTCTTCGAGGTCAGGTTGGAGAACGGGAAGTTCAGCTTCTGAAACAACGGAATGTGCCCCATTTTCCCAGAGGATTGGGAAGGGCTCACCCCAGTAGCGTTGACGGGAGAAGAGCCAGTCGCGGAGTTTGAAGTTTGTTTTAGGCTTCCCTTTTTTATTGTCGATGAGCCAGGAGATCATGGCACGCTTTGCGTCCTTGGTCTTCATTCCGTCGAGGAAATCAGAGTTTACCGCAGTGCCGTTTCCTGTGTATCCCTGCCAGTCACTATCATTGTTAGGCTGGACGACTTGAGTAACTGGAAGTTCAAACTTGGTGGCGAACTCGAAATCTCGCTCGTCGTGTGCAGGCACCGCCATGATAGCCCCTGTGCCGTAGCCCATCATCACGTAATCGGCAATCCAGACGGGAATACTCTCAGCTGAGACAGGGTGGGTGGCAAAGGCACCAGTGAAGACACCAGATTTATCTTTGTTGAGGTCGCCACGTTCGAGGTCAGATTTAGAGGCACATGCCTCGATGTAGTTATCGACTGCATCTTTTTGTGCTTCTGTAGTGATCTTCGCGACTAGTTCATGCTCGGGAGCAAGCACCATATAGGTGGCTCCAAAGAGCGTGTCTGGGCGGGTGGTGAACACCTCTACAGGATTGCCTTCGATGCTGAACTCCACCTCTGCACCAATGGATTTTCCAATCCAATTTTTTTGTAAAAGCTTGATAGATTCTGGCCAGTCTAGTGGTTCTAATTCATCGATGAGACGCTGAGCATACTTGGTGATGCGTAGCATCCATTGCTTTAAAGGACGGCGTTCGACGGTGTGCCCCTTGGCTTTCCATTCTTCTACTTCTTCATTAGCAAGCACTGTGCCGAGATCTGGAGACCAGTTGACAGGGGCTTCTGAGATGAAGGCCAGGCGCTGGTCATCGATCTCTTCACGAGAGAGCCCTTGGGCTTCAAGCTCACTGATAGGCTTGGCCTTTTTGTCTGTGTCACAGAAGTAGGAATTATAGAGTTGGATGAAGAGCCACTGCGTCCACTTCACATACCCAGGGTCAGTGGTGTTGATCTCGCGATTCCAATCGTAAGCAAAGCCGAGAGCTTTAAGCTGGCGGCGAAAATTATCCACATTGACCTTAGTGGTGTCTCGCGGGTGGGTATTGGTCTTGATGGCATACTGTTCAGCAGGGAGGCCAAACGCGTCCCAGCCCATTGGGTGGAGCACATTGTGTCCATTCATCCGCTTATAGCGACCAATGATATCCGTCGCCGTATAGCCCTCTGGGTGCCCTACGTGAAGGCCAGCCCCGGATGGATAAGGGAACATATCGAGCACGAAATACTTCGGCTTAGAAGCATCAAAATCAGCATCTCCTGGATTGGGAGTATGGAAGGTGTTCTGCTGACTCCATGTTTCCTGCCATTTGGGTTCAAATTGGTCAAATGGGAACGGTTTACGTTGGGTACTCATGATATACGGTGGTCGGTAAGGTGAAAATTTAGACGAGTTGGTTGTAATAGGAAGGCTCTCTATGTCAATCCCTCGCTGAGAGCTCCGTGCCGATTCCTGACGGTGAGGGGTTGTCATCCACCTTAGTTCTTGGTAGGAGCTTAGTTAGTGAACCGAGGGAAGCAAAGCATAGCGCAAAAATCTGGTACGGGACTGATGTTCGGTGGCTGGCTAGGTGCCTCGGTGGCGAGCTATGTAGCGCTAATCCTCCTACTGATCTTGGCGGATGTGTGTTTTGTCTTTGGGCAGATGGATGGAAAGGCTGGGGTCTTCGAGATTTTAGCTTCCCCAGAACTAAAGGACTCAGTGATATTGACCTTTGTCAGCTGCACTGTGACAGCGATTTTAGCCGTGTTACTCGCCGTGCCGATGGGTTACGCCCTATCTCGTTATCGCTTTTTTGGGCGTTCCCTGATTGATGCGATTCTTGATATCCCTGTAATTTTACCCCCTTTGGTGATAGGCTTGAGCCTCCTTATTTTGTTTAACCAATTTCCGCCGTTGGAGTCGGGAGCGTCATTGGAGTCTAGTCTGAACTGGTTGGGCATCGAGGTGACCAATACTAAACTTGCTGTCGTGGTGGCTCAGTTCACGGTGGCTGCCGCCTTTGCTGTGCGGGCGATGAAGCTGAGTTTTGACCAGATTGATACCAGAACGGAAGAGGTGGCGATGTCACTGGGCGCGAGCCGAGGGCGTGCATTTTTTGACGTGGTTTTACCCAGAAGTTACAAGGGCGTGCTTGCAGCAGGAACATTAGCTTGGGCAAGGGCTCTTGGGGAGTTTGGGCCTATTTTAGTTTTTGCGGGAGCCACGCGTGGGCGGACAGAAGTCTTATCCACATCCGTATTCTTGGAAATAAATACGGGTAATATCGAAGGTGCTGTGGTGATTTCTTTACTGATGATATCCCTTGCCATGACGACGATCTTAGTAGTGCGTTTTGTGTGTCAGAAAGGAGGTGAAGATGCTTAAGGTAGAAAGCTTATGTGTGGAGTCTGGAGCGTTCCAAATCGGCCCTGTTTCTTTCACTATTCAGAGTGGAGAATGCTTAGGATTAAAAGGAGCGAGCGGCTCTGGAAAAACGACCTTGATGGAAGCGATTTGCGGACTACGGCAGGTGGCCTCTGGGAAAATCAGTATCAATCAACGGGAGATTAGCGAATCGACTCCAGCCGAGAGAAATATCGGGCTGGTTCCTCAAGAGAATGTGCTTTTCCCTCACATGAGAGTGGCCGCACAAATCAGTTACGGACTGCGACTCAGAAAATGGTCTAACCGTAATACTAAGCAACGTGTCGAAGAGGTGGCAGAGGCATTACAGATCGAGCATCTCCTAACTAGGCTCCCTAACAAATTATCAGGAGGCGAGGCGAAGCGTGTGGCGATTGCCCGAGCGATCGCGTTTCGACCTGACTTACTCTGCTTAGATGAAAGCTTTACCGGAATGGATGAAGCGACCCGTCAGGCAGTCATGGAGACGATAGGGCGGGCGATCGAGCAGGACAAGATCACCACCTTGCTCATCTCTCATCAACCGCAAGATCTTGAGTGTCTTGCGTCTGCATGCTTCGATTTGGATACGCCTAGCGGTAGCTGACCTTGAGGCTCTTAGCTAAGTGGTCGAGTAGCTTTTGATGCACGGTGTCGACGTCTTTTGCTTTAAGCGTTTTCTTAGCATCGCGATAAGTGAAGCTGTAGGCGATTGATTTCTTATCGGCTGCGATCTTCTCCCCTGTAGCGTCCGTGAAGACGTCGAAGCAGAAAAAGGATTCGAGTAAAGATTCGTTATGCTTAAGGATAGCTTTTTCGATGTCCGCATTTTTTAGATCGATCGGAGCTTCCATCGCTGCATCTCGACTTGACCCAGGGAACTGAGGCAGCTCGGAAACCTTTTCTGAGAGCGTGGCGAGTTGTTGGATTTTTTTGATATCTAGTTCTGCTAG
>JALZVA010000010.1 GCA_023301335.1 Akkermansiaceae bacterium | reverse complement strand
TGGGGCAGCGCAGCCTCCTCCCACCTGCCCATTAAGCCAATTTTACAAAATCGCCCCCCAAACATCATTCTAATCGATGGTTACATCAGAATAAGTGAATAGACGCGTCTTCTTTTATTTGGCAAGATGTCTCACACTATGGGTATTCAACCTTCCATCCTAAGCTCCATCTCTTCAGCTTTTGTTGGGGAGCCATCATCCACGCCGACTAAGGAAATCCCTTTAGTCATGGTACATGGCATCTTTGACACTGGGGCTGACTTTGGCAGCTTAAAGTTAAAGCTCCGCCACGAGGGCTATAAATGCCTAGCTCCTGACCTGAAACCAGCTAATGGCAGAACTGGACTGGATAAACTCACTACCTTTTTAGAGCATTATATTAAAGATCATTTAGGAGAAGGCACCCCTTACCACCTACTAGGCTACTCCATGGGTGGAATCCTCAGCCGTAACTACCTGCGTACCTCACCCAACCGTGAAAACTGTGTCTCCCTCACCACCCTGGCCTCTCCTCATCATGGGACAAAAATTGCCCATCTTTACCCCCGGAGGTCAGGTGTGGAACTTCGCCCAAACAGCACATTCCTCAATACCTTAAATCACTCACCTCTGAGTGTCCACCCGACTACGCTGAGTGTCAGAACAAAGTATGACGGCGTCATTATCCCCTCTTCCAGTTCCGTGCTCCAAGGTGCATCTAACCTCTGTGTTTACACCCCTTCGCATCCGTCTCTACTGATGCACCCCAAGGTGAAAAGGGCGATCCTAGAGCATTTAAAAAAAGCAGAGTCTAGGAGTCCACAGCAGGCTCAACCGGCATGTTGATAGCCAATAGCACTTGCCATTTTAGCGCTTAAATTTCAGTTCGCTCTAACTGCAAATTTTAGTATCAGCTTACTTAGTAACTGATACTAAAATTCGCGTTAAGCCGCTGAATGCTGAGAACTAAGATGCTCCATTTCCGATAGGTAATCCCCAACTATGTTTTCAATCGAGCTATCATCGTGGTGATCAAAAAACTGAAAAGACAAGAGCTTCTCTCTACTCACTTGAAGCGATTTCACACTAAGGCTAGTGCACATTCCTACCTGCTTTAGAGCAAGTTCTTCCACTTCCTCTTTTCCCAAAAAATCGGTATTACTATCTAAATTATAGCAAACTATACCCATCAAATTTAATGAAACCCCACAGTCAGTCTCCCCGCTAATAGAGTATACCTGCACAGTATCTGTCTCTTTTTCCTGTCTTTTAAGTAAAATCATAATTTAGCTTCCTTATCTATATCCTCTTAGACAGTGTAAAAGCGGCTATAGTCACAATCGTAAAAAAATAGAACGATCTACACCTTCACCACCTCCAGCTCTTAAATGACACTTTTTTAGAGTGGTCAAATCTGACTTTTTACCTATGGTGCCGTCTCTTAACAAACCACATTCACCATGGTGCATAAACCAGAACTAAAAGAAGTAAGAGTATTCGCCCCAGCCACCGTAGCTAATGTTGCATGTGGCTACGATGTCCTAGGATTTGCTATTGATAAACCGGGCGATGAAATCGTCGTCCGCTATTCCGATAAGCCCGGGCTTCGTATTACTAAGATTGAAGGAGATGGTGGCAAGCTTCCTAAAACTGTAGAAGGTAATACCGCTGGTGTTGCCGCTCTCGATTTGCTCAGGCATTTAGGCATTACTGATCGCGGTATTGAAATGGAAATCCATAAGAAAATGCCTTTCGGTTCTGGTTTAGGTTCTTCCGCTGCATCAGCCGTTGCAGGAGCCTACGCCGTCAACAAGCTGATAGGTGAACCACTTTCAAAAAAGCAACTTCTCCCTTTTGCCATGGCTGGTGAAGCCTCTGCAGATGGCGCATATCACGCAGATAATGTTGGGCCGTCTCTTCTTGGAGGAATCGTTTTCATCCGTTCTAATCAGGAACTCGACATCGCCCAACTCCCAGTCCCAAAAAATCTCTGGGCTGCTGTGGTGCATCCAGACATTGAAATTCTTACTAAAGTCGCACGTGAAATCATGCCTACTGATATTCCCTTGGCTAATGCCACTCAGCAAATTGGTAACCTTGGTGGACTGCTTTGCGGGATTATCCAGGAGGACTATGGCCTGATCTCAAGATCCATTCACGATGTCATCGCCGAGCCACGCAGGCAGAAACTCATTCCTGATTTTTATGAGGCAAAACGTGCCGCACTATCGAATGGGGCACTTGGCTTCTCTATTTCTGGCGCAGGCCCATCGGTCTTTGCCCTCTGCGAAGGAGAAGAAGTGGCACGCAAGGTTGGCCAAGCCGTTTCTGACGTTTTCACCAAAGGAAAGTTAGACAACCAGCAACATATCTCACCAATTAATAAACAAGGCGTGCACGTCATCGACGAGAAATAATAGCGTTCACAAGTCGATCTAAGATTTATCCTATCTCACACTTTTTTTAGTATGCAATTCTACTCAACTAACGACAAGCAACTCCGCGTGGATATTAAAGAGGCAGTGATCCGTTCACTTCCTGCAGACAATGGTCTCTACATGCCCGAGTCTATCACACCGCTTCCTGATTCTTTCTGGGCCGAGTGGAGAAATGTCTCTCTCCCAGAAGTTGGTTTCAGAGTTGCCAAGCAGCTTTTCCAAGGTGCCATCCCGGATGAAGATCTGAAAGAGATCGTCGATGAGGCTATCACTTTTGACGCTCCACTCGTTGAACTTACTGAACAAACACATGTGTTAGAGCTTTTCCACGGCCCGACACTTGCCTTTAAAGACTTTGGTGCTCGTTTCATGGCAAGAACCATGAGCTACCTCACAAAGGATAAGAGTGAACAGCTAACGGTCCTTGTAGCTACTTCAGGTGATACAGGAGGAGCCGTTGCTTCAGCCTTTCATCATGTCGAAGGCACAGAAGTGATTATCCTCTACCCGAAGGGTGGCGTTAGCGCACTTCAGGAAAAGCAGCTCACCACTCTCGGTGGAAACATCACTGCCCTAGAAATCGACGGTTCATTTGATGACTGTCAGCGGATGGTTAAGGCAGCCTTTATTGACCGCGAACTAAGTGAGACATTTAATCTCACCTCTGCAAATTCGATCAATATTTCACGCTTGGTGCCCCAGGCTTTTTACTACTTTAATGCCGTGCGTAACCTCCCTGAAGACGCCGAGGTTACCTTTGTTATTCCAAGTGGTAACTTTGGGAATTTAACCGCAGGCTTACTCGCTCAAAAACTCGGGCTTCCCATTAGAAATTTTGTCGCTGCGACGAATGCAAACGATGTCGTCCCCCGCTACCTGAATGATGGAGACTACGCACCGCAAGCCTCTATCCCCACTATCTCCAATGCCATGGACGTAGGAGCTCCCTCAAACTTTGCACGCATGAAAGAGCTCTTCAATGATAGCTGGGAGCAGATGCGAGAAAATGTAAGTGGCGTGGCCTTTGACGACCAAGAGACTAGGGATGAGATCAGACGTGTGGCAAAAGAGCACAACTACGTGATGTGCCCGCACACAGCTGTAGCCTCACTAGCTGAACGTATCTGGGCACAGGCATCTCCATCCACCCATAATGTGATCCTCTCTACTGCTCACCCATCTAAATTCCTACCGACCATGGAAGAGGAACTAGGGACAGGAAATATCGAGATCCCTGAGCGCCTCGCCTGCTTAGAAAAGGAGCAAAAAGTAGCTCTCTCTATGCCGGCTGAGGATCAAGCACTGAAGGATTTCTTGAAAAACCGTTAATCGTTAGCGAGCACCTCAAAAATCAGCTCTTGATTTCACCTTAGAATCTGGCTTTGCCCCCCTCTTTTCTCTAAGATTCGCATTCTTCTGTTGGACTTTCCCTTAAGATCCTGTCTAAACCTTTACGTGCCAGACTCTTCCCATCCTCGAGTCCTCATTCTCTCAGCTAGCTTTGGTGAAGGGCACCATTCTGCTGCCAAAAATTTAGCGGCAGCACTCCAAGGCAAGGCTAAAGTCAAGATCGCTGACCCCTGCCTGGATGCCGACCCTGGCTTTAGCAATAAGCTCAGTAAGGGGTACCAACTCGTCATTAATCACACCCCCAATTTATGGGCGGCGCTCTACTACAGTGCAGATTTGATAGA
>JALZVA010000009.1 GCA_023301335.1 Akkermansiaceae bacterium | reverse complement strand
GATGAGGTTGCGCATAAATGAACGGGGAAAGGAGATCTACACCTTTCTGTGAGGTCTTATATGAGAGCTAGTGAGCTGGGCTATAGTAGAAGTGAGGAGATAACGATGAAGTTAAAAATGATTTTTGGACATTGGAAAGATGCAACAGACAATGTTGGTGGGATGAAGTATTTGGAGGAAGATGAGGTGGCTAAGCGTTTTAACGCAGAGAGGGGCGAGATCGAAAAATGGTTACGAGCATTTGCTAAGGAGGAAGCAGCAGCTGTAGCCAAAGGACTATTCCCGTCGTTAGAAGAAACGGAAAAGGCGATGGATTTACCCAAATTTCATCCAGATTATAATGAAGATTCTGATTTTCAGCAATTTTTTAGAAAAACGACGAAGAAGCCGATGTTCTTATTTTGGTTAACTATGGTAGTTTTAGCGGTCTCGTTTTATTTTATTAAAAAAAGAACTAAAAGTGACTTCTGCTGAGGGTAGGATACGAACCTGTGTGTCAGGTTTTAGTTTTTTTTCTGGTATAAAGGAGCCTTTGTCATGTTATAGTGCATTTATGAAGAAGATCAAATTTACGAAAAACTCAGCTATCTTTTGTGCTTTAGCGGTGACTTCTATAGGAGCCTTTATTTCTGGTACTACAGAAAATCCGGATGGAGCAGAAAAAGTCGAGGTTGTTTCTGAATCGAAAGTTATTAAGGCACTGCTTGTTACAGGTGAGGGGTATCATGATTATGCAGCGCAGAAGACGCTTATTACTGAAGGGACAAAGAAGCTGAATGCGAACATTGAGTGGACGATTTGGCACCATGAGGGGAAGAATGGAGGAGTAGAGGCGAAGAAAGCATTATCTGCAGAAGGTTGGGCAGATCCTTTTGATATCGTGGTTTACAATATTTGCCACGCCAAGGAGAAGGATCAAGAGTTTGTTGACGGACTAGTGGCACAGCATAAGGCTGGGATTCCTTGTGTGGCGATCCATTGCACACTGCATTCTTACCATTGGGAATTAAATGGAGGAAAGAAATCTAAGGCTGATAAGGAATGGAATAAATTATTGGGCGTAGTGTCGAATAGCCACGGATCTAAGGCGCCTATCACGGTGACTAAGGTGAAGGGAATTGATCATGCTGCGGTAGCGAATATCCCAGGAGAGTGGAAAACAAAAGAGGGTGAACTCTATAATATTGATAAGCTGTATCCTACAGCCACGGTATTAGCCAATGGAGTGAGTGATCTTAGCTTGGCGGTTGATAAAAAAGGTAAAAGAATGAAAAAGAAGCCAAAAGGTTTTGGTAAGCAGCCAGTGATCTGGGTCAATAAGTATGGCAAAGCCAATGTCTTTGGCATGTCTCTTGGACACCATAACTCTACGGTGGAATCTACGGAATTTCTTCAAGCATTGGTAGATGGTATGGTCTGGGCCGTAAATGAAACGAAGAAAGACGCTGAGAAGGCTACAGAGGAATAGAGTGCTTCATCGAGCATTTCTAGCGTGCATTTAACCATGTGGCTATTTGCCTCAGATATGAGCTAAGAGTCTTGATACGTGCCTTGAGAAAGGAACTAATTGATTTCCAATGCTCTAGGCTCTGATCCTTTCTATTGCCCAGATTTTTTATCTATTAGCGCATTCTCTACTGGACGAACTACCTATCCTCGCTCATTACTTCTAAACATTAAATAGACCTTAGGGTCATACCGATTAAAATATTATGGACATCCAAATCGCAACTCTCTGTAAAAGTGCTACCGAATTTCCTAATCAGGAAATGGTAATCGTTGGCACTCTCGACACTATCGCCGCTCCAGAACTTCCTGTAGTGATTCCTCAGTGTGCTATCGCTATGCGTATCTGCATCACTCCTGAAGATTCAGGGAAGCATCAGTTTGGCGTTAACATCATCGACGCTGACGGTAACTCACTTGATGAAAACATGCCGATCATGGCAGACATGCCGATTGAGCTTCCTGAAAGTGTTCCTTTCCTTACAAGAAACCTTATCCTTAACCTTCAAGGCCTAAAGTTCCCTGAAGATGGAGTGTATTCTATCGACCTTACATTAAATGACGAGCTCATCCAGCGTGTGCCACTTCGTGTGTTACAGCTAGAGAATGGTGAAGAGGCTAATGTTGGTGCGTAATTAAGCTCACCATATTTTTTTGTAGCCCCTTCTGAATGATCAGAGGGGGTTCTTTATTTTAAACCTACTTATTTTTATGAAGTATAAAGTGGTCATCATCACCGGAGCGTCTTCTGGTCTAGGGGAAGAATTTGCTAAGCAACTAGCACCTGATGCCGAGCATCTTGTATTAGTAGCACGTAGGGTAGAGCGACTAGAAGAACTGGGACAACAGCTCAAAACTGAATTTCCTCAACTCAACGTCAGTCATGAACAAGTAGATTTAGCAGATCCTGACCAGCGAGAGAGCTTTGGAAAAAAACTCACGGATGGAACCTACCCACCCCATGTGCTTATTAATAATGCAGGGATGGGTGATCTTGGTTGTGTGGAGAAAGCAAACTGGCCCAAAGTCGACACCATGCTGCAGGTGAATATCACAGCTCTCACACACCTCGCCCATTTAGTCATTCCTGAGATGAAGAAGCATGGGGGAGGGCACATTGTGAATGTTTCTTCGATGGCTAGTATCATGCCGATCCCAGATTTCTCTGTGTACGCTGCCTCAAAGGCATATGTGACAAGCTTTTCCGAAGCTCTAAGACTAGAGCTGAAAGAAGACAAAATCAATGTACTAGCACTGTGCCCTGGACCAGTGGGCACTGAGTTCAGTGGGGTTGCCGGAAGATATGAAGAAGGGGTAGGCTCAGAGATGCAGAAGTGGGCCTATGTCTCCAAAGAGCGTTGCATCCGTGA
>JALZVA010000008.1 GCA_023301335.1 Akkermansiaceae bacterium | reverse complement strand
GACCTGCCCATTTGAGGCTTTAAGAACAAAATACTTACGGCCATCCTTAGCTTCCTTTACCTCAAAGCGTTCTTCCTGAGGTGCATTTTTACGGACGGATTCTACCCCGTTTTCGCAGCCAGACTTATCTTTATAGCCTTGGCCAGTAAAAATGATTTCTCCGTTACGTGCTTTAAGGCGGAAATGGAACTTCTTAGTGTTTTCACTTTGGTAGATTTCGAACATAGTAATTATTGTTTGTAGTTTAGTATAAGGTGCTATTGTCAGCTCATTTTAAGATAGTAAAAAGAGGGTGTAAAGTCACTCTAAAGGCAGTGAAAAATATATTTTTTTGTGCTTATCTAATTGGTTGTTAAGGAGTCTCTAAGGTAATTGACAAAAGACTTAAACAGGATGAGAGATTTCTAAGGTAAATAACTTTCCTCCGTAATTTTTTTTTCTTATCATCCCTTCAGTTATGCCAGCAGATTATCACACACACACACCATTATGTAAACATGCGGAGGGAGAGCCTGAAGCTTATGTCGATGCAGCACTGGCTGCCGGAGTGAGTGAATACGGGATCTCAGACCACGCTCCTATGCACACTGAACCCTTTGATGATTGGAGAATGGCACGTTCGGAAATGAAGGCCTATTTAGCCTGGATTGAACGTGCACGCGCACATGCGGGAAAAGCGTTAAATATCCGTCAAGGGTTGGAGTGCGATTGGTTACCAGGCTGTGAATCATGGATACAAAAAATTAAACAGATGGCAGATTGGGATTACCTAATTGGATCTGTACATTATCTTGGCCGAGAGTTTGATTTTGATAACCCTAAGTGGCTAGGGAAATGGGCAGAAATTGACGTGGAAGAAACTTGGACACAGTATTGGCAGACTTACACAGAGATGGCAGAAAGTGGTCTATTCACTATTTTAGGGCATCCAGATTTGATCAAAAAATTCTCGTATCGACCAGAAGGAGATCTTAGTAGATTCTATGAACCCGTGATCGATGCAATTGCTGCGAGTGGTTGCCTGATAGAGCTTAATACAGCAGGATGGCATAAACCTTGTAAGGAACAGTATCCACATGTTGATTTCCTGGAGCTTGCGAATCAAGCTGGTATTGGTCTGGTTATTTCATCAGATGCCCATGCCCCTAGAGAGGTTGGGAGAGATTTTTCAGAAGCTATCGAGTTAGCAAAAAAAGCGGGCTATGAGGATACTATGTTGATTAAAAGTGGAGAATTCATACGTGAATCACTCTCTTAATGAGTTAAATATACCTTTTTCGATAGACTGGCTAAAAAATACTTGTCTAGACCTCGTTCGCTGCTATTTTCCCGCCTACCCGAGGAGGGCGGTCTGGCTAATAATGGCTGGTCCGGAAACTATTATTCAAAATGAGCAAAAAAGAAATTAACGTAGCCGATTTTAAGATTAACGAGAAAGACACTGGTTCAGCAGATTACCAGATAGCACTTCTCACAGTAAGAATTCTCGAACTTACTGAGCACCTTAAAATACACAAAAAAGACGCTTCTAGTCGTCGCGGACTTCTTCGCCTTGTGGCACGTCGCCGTAAATTAGGTGAATATCTTAAGGGGCAGTCAGAAGATCGCTACCAGAAGGTGATCAGCGGACTTGGTCTCCGTAAGTAATTTTTCTAAATTACCAATTTTTTTCAATTGGTGGTGGCGAAAAATAATATTTGTTAGGTTGATAGTTTAGAATTACGAAATTCTAAAAAGCTAATTGCCCTAATTTAAATAACTGTTGTAAACTACCAACCAATGGCAAAAAAAGCATTAGGAAAAGGACTCGGGGCACTCATTAAAAAGCAAGCGGAAGCACCAGCTCCCACTGCTACTACTGAGCCTGTAAAAGAGGTGGATGGCCAGGCGGTATCTGATGTAGATATCAATAAAGTCGTTCCCAGTCCTCTACAGCCCCGAAAAGTTTTTACCGAGGCTGCGATCGAAGAACTTGCTGATTCGATTAAACAGCATGGAATCATTCAACCTCTTATTGTTAGAGAGGTAAATGGGAAGTTTGAGCTGATCGCAGGTGAGCGTAGGTGGAGAGCTTCATCGCACCTTGGTCGTGAGACCGTACCTATTTTGGTCCGTGAAGCGAGTGATCAAGATGTGCTAGAGATGGCACTGATTGAGAACTTACAACGATCAGATTTAAATGCAATTGAAGAAGCTGCTGGATATAGTCGCCTTGCTAGAGAGTTTGGAATGAAGCAGGAGCAGATTGCCAAGCAAGTGGGTAAGTCTAGAGCTTCTGTAGCAAACTCTATTCGTTTACTAGACCTCAACGAAGATGTTCAGCTATTACTTTCAGCCCAAAAAATTACGGTTGGACATGCTAAGGCGATCTTAGGTTTAAAGGATAAGAAAAAGCATAAAACAATAGCTCTTGATGTTATTGAAAAAAAACTAACAGTTCGTGCTGCTGAGCGTCTAGTTCAAGATCAAAACTCTGGAGCTGCGGGGGATGAAAAAGAAAAGCCTAAGAGTTCAAGGGCTGAAGACGAAATGTTGAGTAAGCTTCAAAAACAATTAAAGAAAGAATTCTCCACGAATGTATCAATTTCTCAATCTGGAAAGAAAGGAAAGATCGAGATAGAGTATTATGGGAAAGCAGATTTGACCAGATTACTAGAGCTACTAGGTGTGTCTTTAGATGAAAATAAATCGTAATATTTATTTAGGTCTCATTTTCTTAATGGTGGGAACATCATTTGTTGTTTCCTCCTGCACCTCAGAATCTGAGGTTGTCATAGAGAAAAAGCCCTTACGGGAAGTGACTATCATTACCGATAAATCGGATGAGTGGAAATTTGGAAACCAAGCGTATAAGCATGCTGACAATATTGTAGGATTTGGGCCGAGACCAGCACAGAGTAAAGCTCTGGAAAAGACCCGCCAGTATATTCAAAGTGAGCTAGAGAAGCGTAGCTGGAGTGTTAAAAGGCAATCCTTTGTTGCGGATACAAGCTTTGGAAAATATCAGTTTGTGAATTTAATCGCACGTTACGTTCCTGAAGGAAAGGATTTAAATACCGTTTGGAGGAGTGAACATCGTGGAGTGGTTGGCGCTCATATAGACACTAAGAAAATTCCAGGGCTGAATTATGTGGGAGCAGTCGATGCCGCTGGATCTGTTGGACAGTTGATAGAAATGGCTGATTTTATGGGGAAGCATGCCCCATCTATGGCGGCAGAAATAGAGCTTGTTTTTTTTGATGGAGAAGAAGCTTTAGGAAAGAACATGTTTTATAAATCTGCAGGAAAAGACGGTTTATATGGGAGTCATTATTACGCCTTAAATAGAAACCGAAAGAGAGAATTTGGAATTATACTAGACCTGTTAGGTCAAAAAAATCAGAAGGTTAAAGTCCCTTCAGACTCTCCCGCTTTTTTGTATAAAGATCTCATGGAGATAGCTGGTCGGCATGGAGTTTCAGAGAACTTTGGAAAAGCAAGTTTCCCTATTTTAGATGATCATGTGCCTTTGAGTATTTTTGGAACTCCATCGATCGATATCATAGCGGAGTTTTCTTCTGATGATGGGTGGTGGCATCAAAAGGGGGATACGATGGATCAATTATCTGTTGAACAGCTAGGAGTGAGTTTGAGAGTCGCTATTGACCTCGTGGCAACTCAGTTAGAGAAATAGTAGGTTCTTGCTATGACAGAACTGGTGAATCAGCTTTGGGTTTGAGCATATCGAAGTGACGCTCTAAAAAAGTTTTTCCGTATGGAGTAGAGCCATATGTTTCTTGGATGAAATTATAGATACTGGTTGCTGCAGATGGGCTGTCTAAATCGTAATAATGAGTTTCGACGAGTTCGTTTAACAAGTCTATATGCTCAGTGATAGTCCAATTTTGAGCATCTTGAGCCTCCATTAAAAGGTCTACAGCTGTTTGAGGATCCTTAAGATGCTTTCGGTGAAGTTCCGCCATCTGTAGCCAGTCTTGATAACTGACCCATTCTAATTCTCTAGCTTCTTCATAAATCTCTGCAGCGTCCTCGTACCTTTTTTGGAGTAAGAGGCAACGAGCGAACTCCATTTTTGTTGCCGGTTCATAGGGATCAGAAACTGAAAAAGTAAGGATGTTAGTAATTCTTTCAGAAACTAAAGGAGCTACAAGGAATGCCGCCTGGATAGCCACGATAACATAGGTAACAAGCATGAGGATGATTGCGTAAAGGAAGCCATCAATGCCCTTATCCGCAAGAAGGACTGCATAACGCGGGGCCATCACAGCAAGCACAACGAGTAGGGCATACCAATGCCCCTTGAATGCAGCTATGAAATCATCTTTTTGCACGGTGACACATTACTTCAAGAAAGTTATACTGTCAAATTGAAAGCTAAGAACGGAGACTGATATGAGCAGAGCAATAGGCCTTTAGAGATGAATCTTTTCGGGTTTAATTTGTCATTGCTTGAAGTGAGATTAAACATCCCTGAGGCTTATTTGGAAATGAGCTTTTTGAGTGCTTCCTCTCGGGTGAGTGAGATGGCAATATTTCGGACGAAGGTCTTGCGGTTTTTCTTGGTCTCCTTTTTGGACACGACCATGGTTTGGTCACAGAGGTCGATAGCATAGGGGATGTTCCCAGAGGACATCGAGAAAATGCCTTGGAGGCCAAGGGAGCGAAGAGCTTCGATACAGTCACGGATACGCTCACCGGAGAGTTTTGAGAAGGCTTCATCGATTGGGACGAGTCCGATACTCGGGTTCTTCTTACGGTCGTAACGGTGATAGGCGCGGAGGTAACAGGCTAGGATGGCAATGAAGTAAGGAGACTGGCTTTCTCCTCCTGAGAATTTACCACTCTGCTTATCCACAGATGTTTCTCTGCCATCTGGGTCACGTGTGTCGAGTACGGACATATCGTAGTCGTAGTAGTTACGGTAATCTAAGAAATTGAGAGCTTCCGGATGGTTAGGATCTTCGACTAAGGCGTTGAAGAGGCGTTCTACCTCAATGCGGGTTTCCGCATCAATAGTGTCAAAGAAGAGCCCGTCTTCTTCGTCTGTGAGAGAGCTGTTGTCGACAAGCTGCTGATAGGTAGCGTAGTCAGGGTTTTGCTTCTTACGGATCTGGTACATGTGGTGGCCGATTGGTTTTTTCAGCTCCTTGTTCAGTAGCTTGAGTGTGATGTCCACTTGAATGAGGGCTGAGCGGAGTTTGACTAGAACTTGCTTGCGGAAGATTTCTTGCCAGTTCTTTTCCTCTCTCTGTGCCTTCCCTTCATAGGCTGGAATATCACTATTGGCGATGCGTTCGAGACGTTCATGCCAAGGGCCGTTGTTTTTATCTTCTGGAGAGAACTCGTTATAGACAGGGAAGTCTCTGGAAAGTTCCTTACGTGTCTCTACTGTGGCTGCCCACGAAGTGATGGCGCGCTCGGAGGACTTGCGCTCAAGTCTCCTTGCCTGATCGGTGGCAATATCTAGAGCCGGGAATTCATCGACAAGTTGTTTGTAAAGCTTGGCTCTGCGTTCTGCATGCTCTTCAATATTTGGCCCTTCAGCTCGGAAGCGTTTGAGCTCAGTGTCAGCTTTGTCTAATTTATCGAGTGCGTCGTCGAGTGCCCCCTGAGCTTTCCCGAGTTCGATTTTTAGTTCAGACTTACGTAAATCTTTGAGCTCGTTACGGAGATCTAACAGGCTGGTGTCGAGGTCACGTAGTTCCTGTTCTTTGGATTCAAAATCAGCACCTTCGATTGCTTTGAGGCGTGCGATGTTTTCTTGGAGCTTTAGTTCGTTTTCTTCGAGTTGTTGTAGGTCGGCAAGGGCTGAGCCGATGCTTGGACTATCGAGTCGCTCTTGACGGTAAATGCGCTCACTTTCGGTGAGGAGGTTGACAATTGGTGTGGCACGTTCGAGTTCTTTTCTGAGTCTGGCACGTTCTTTTTGGAGCGTGATTTTCTGCTGCTCTAGGCCGCGTCCACCAATACAGGGGATGTTGTCATAGTGGGCTCTACGTTCTGCAAAGGGCTTCCGATAAGTGAAGCCGTCGGGAAGGATAGCGGCATTATGCTTAGTAAGATCCTTGGAATCTTCCACGCAGATGAGGCGACCAAAGAGGAGGTCAACGATTGATTGGGCTACCGGATCAGAGCATTCAAGATGTTCTGCAAGGCAGCCTGGTTCACGGTGGGTGTTGAGCTCAAGAGCTTGCTTAGGGTTGATGAGCGACTCTCC
>JALZVA010000007.1 GCA_023301335.1 Akkermansiaceae bacterium | reverse complement strand
CTTCGTTTTCACGGCGGTCAAAGCCTTTTTTAATAGCATCTTGGTGGGATCCTGAAAAAGCGGTGAACACGAGCTCTCCTGCGTAAGGTTGGCGCTCCGGGACGGTCAAGTGAGTGACCCGCTCGTAAAGACTGCGGACTTCACCAAGCTGGGAAAAATCTAAGCCGGTGTAAATACCGTGCGAGTTCATGTTAAGTGCCACGGTCACGATATCTAAATTCCCCGTGCGTTCACCATTGCCAAAGAGAGTGCCTTCCACTCTGTCTGCCCCGGCCATGAGAGCAAGTTCTGTAGCTGCAACCCCAGTGCCACGATCGTTGTGGGTGTGGAGACTGATGATCGCGAGTTCACGATTCTTCATATTCCTACAGAACCATTCAATCTGATCGGCATGAATATTAGGGGTGAACCACTCCACGGTAGCAGGAAGATTCAGGATGATTTTATTCTCTTCTGTCGGTTGCCAGATATCCATCACAGCCTCGCAGACCTCAAGAGCATACTCAGTTTCAGTGTCTGAAAAACTCTCTGGGCTATACTGTAAGGTGAGCTCTGTATCGGGAAGGGTATCGACCAAGCCCTTGACAAGCTTGGTGCCTTCTACCGCAATCGCTTTGATTTTTTCTTTAGAAGCATCTCCAAAAGTCACTCTACGCTGTAAGGGAGAGGTCGAGTTATAGAGATGAACGATGGCTTTTTTAGCCCCGTGGAGTGCAGTGAAAGTTTTTTTAATGAGGTGTTCACGCGCTTGTACCAGCACTTGGATAGTCACATCCTCAGGAATGCGGTCTTCTTCAATCAGGCGACGTAGAAAATTAAACTCTGTATCAGAGGCAGAGGGGAAGCCGACTTCAATTTGCTTAAAGCCAATGGTTGCGAGCATTTCAAAGAAATCTAACTTTTCTTCTATGTTCATAGGGGTGGGCAGAGCTTGATTTCCGTCACGCAGGTCAACAGAAGCCCAGATAGGAGCTTCTGTAATTGACTGGTCTGGCCAGGTGCGGTTTTCAAGTTTGACCGTCTCAAAAGGTTGGTACTTTCTGATTTGCTCTTGTTTCATAGAAGTGGTGAAAAGGTTAGCAATGCGCCTCTACATGTCGAGTGAGTTTTCTCCTCCATTTAGGATCTTGAACTAAATGGGGGAAGAAGCTTAACTCTAGTGCATGCGCTACATTCTTTCTTTTTTCTCTTCTGTGACAGTAGGTGTCTCTACGTTATTTGGAGATTTAGCCCAGAATGAGAGCTATCAAGAAGGAATGAGCTCTCTCTCTGTTTACATGCCTGATGTGGCTGTGAATAAATTTAAGGAAGCTTTGGCTGGAACGGATCTGACAGAGGAGGAGAGAAACACACTCAGCCTCCGTTTAGCAGAAGCTCAGATTCGATCGTTTGATGGAGTCGGTGCTGAGAAGACCTTATCCGCTGATTTTTTAGCCAAACATCCGGATCAGCCCTTCTGGTTAGCGCATGCCTATTTTGCCCAAGGTCGTCACCGTGATGCAGCTCTGTTATTTGAAGTAGTGGTAGAGGATGGTTCTGAGCTTAGGAGAGGAGAAGCATTGTTGGCTCTATCTGAATTGTATAGATCGCTGAAGGAACCTGAAAAAGCATTCATGGTGCTAGAGAAGGCAACCCAAAGTCAGAAACTCTCTGATGCAGCTAATCTGAAGCTAGTGGAACTCTATATAGAGAAAGAGCAGCTTGCTCAAGCTGAGGAATTATTGCTAAAACTCGAGCCTAAAAAACAAGGGTCTCAAGCATTAAAGAAATTTTTACAAGCGAAGATCTTGTTAGAGAAAAAAAATGGAGAGCAAGCTCGTGAACTGCTAGTAGCCTTACAGGATAGTGAGCAGGTCTCTCAGGAGTTACAGAATGTGGTGAGCCTGAGTGTGGTGGATTCCTATATCTTAGAGGGTGAGCTTGAGGAAGCCTCGGATCGTTTGCTTCAAATGGTTACAAAAAACCCTCAGTCGCCCTATATGCATTTAATCTTTAACCGTCTGTATAATACTGTTCAAGCGGGAGTGAAAACAGAGGTGTTAGAACAGAAGTTGAAGGAATGGATCGAAAAAATAAATCCTTTTGAAAAAGGTGAAACGGAGGCACCAGTAGAATCCCCCCAATTCAAATATCCAGAGAGAGACGCATTCTCAAGATTTTTACTCGCATCCATCATAGGAAAGAGTGAAGCGGATGAGTCACTGGAAGAAGCGAATGAATTATTAAATACACTACGTGATTTACACTCAGGACAAGTAGTAGCGAGGATTTCTTATATCCCAACAGCTCAAAACTTCCTTAGATTAGGAAAAAAGGAAGAAGCATTAAAGATACTTAAACAGATGGGTGAAAACGCCTTTACTGCGCCTATGAAAGCGAGGGCTGCAACATCGCGATCCCTGATTATGGAGCAAGAGGGAGACCACAAAGGAGCCATAGAGGAGTTGCACTCCATTGCGTTACTAGAACACGCCGAGTCGACAGAAAATGCTCAGGTGAATATCTCTTTAATGAGAATCATGCAGGGTGATGAAGAGGCATTTAGAAA
>JALZVA010000006.1 GCA_023301335.1 Akkermansiaceae bacterium | reverse complement strand
CAGAGTGATCGGCATGGGCCATCCGAATCAAGCCTGAGGCACTGTGGTGAATGACTCCTGGGGAAAGGCGGTTGATACAGACGAAGCATAAACCTCCTAGAAGCTTCTCTGTCCCGAAGAGTGTGCCAAGGTGCTCTATATTCCCCAGGCCGTTCTGCAGGGTTAGAATACGGGAATTTCTGCCGAGTAAGGGAGTGATGACCTCAGCAGCGTGCTGGTTTGAAGTCGTTTTCCACGCGAGTATGACGAGGTCAACTTCTCCTATCTCTTCTGAATGCTGAAAAGCCTGCACCTCAGGCAGGGTGAAATCTCCGTGGATACTGCGAATTTCGAAGCCGTAGGAGCTTACATGAGAATAGTCTGAGCGAAGTAAAAACTTCACATCGTGCCCTGCTGCGGAAAGTCTCGCGCCATAATAAGAACCGATCGCCCCTGCACCGATGATGGCAATTTTCATCACAGGTGGGTTCGAGCAGGTCATCCCGCAGTTTAGCTGAATCTGAGGAGAGTGCGAGGAGGAATCCTAGTAAACGTCTCTAGCGTAGCGTTTCTGCTTTTTCATCGCTTTGATAAACTCGACTGCTGCTTCAGCGGATAGTCCACCGTGCTCTTCTGCGATTTTATGCAAGGCTGCGTCGACATCTTTCGCCATCCGGGATGCGTCTCCACAGACGAAGAAGTAACCGCCTTCATCGTGTAGCCATTTCCAGATTTCAGCACCTGCTTCAAGCATTCTGTCTTGCACGTAAATCTTCTCCGCTTGGTCTCTCGAAAAGGCGGTGTCTAAGCGTGCTAGGGTGCCGTCGGCCAGCATGCCCTCTAACTCATTCTGATAGAGGAAATCTGTGCTTTCATGTGGGTTTCCAAAGAGGAGCCAGTTTTTCCCGCTGGCTTCCGTGGCACGTCTCTCTTCGAGGAATGCACGGAATGGTGCGATACCTGTGCCTGGGCCACACATGATGACGGGCTTACTAAGGTCTTCAGGAAGGCGGAACGCTTTATTCGCGTGCACAAATACCTTTGGCTGGAAGCCGTCCACACGGTCTGATAAGAAGGTGGAGCAAACTCCCCCGCGCTCACGGTGGTGTGCATGGTAGCGCACGACTGCAACGGTCAAATGCACCTCACCAGGGTGAGCCTTAGGCGAGGAAGAGATGGAATAAAGGCGTGGTTGAAGTTTCTTTAAAATAGAAACGAACTCTTCACCATCTGCAAAGTCAGCAGGGTAATCCACGACGAGGTCGATCAGCTCACGTCCCCACGTGAAGGCATCATAGTGTTCCTTCGAGTCCGCTTCGACAACGGAGCGGAGGTAAGGTGAACCTGAGCGTTTCTGCCACTCTTGGATGAGTCCTTTAGAGAGACTACGGATATCGTAGTGGTACATGAGAGCCTCTTTCAAGGAGACTTCACTTTTCCCAGAAGGAAGAGGCACTTCATCCTTCGTGTTGAAAGGAAGCGACGCAATGATCTTATCTACAACGTCTTCTGGGTTCACAGGGAATACAGAGAGAGCGTCACCGGCTTCGTATTCAAGCCCTGATCCTGCTAGGGAAAACTCAATGTGGTGGGTTTCACGTCCTGATCCCTCGGTATTGAGGTTATAGTTACTCAGGATGGTGGATGGGAAAGGATTGGTTTTTGAATAGCCATCCTCTTCTTCGTCCTCGTCATCAAGAGTTGGTGCTGGTGCCACAGAGGCTCCGAGAGCATCCATCACAGCTTTTTTCCAGTTATTGAAAGGCTCGTCGAAGTCTACATCACAGTCGACTCGGTCTACCACCCGCTTCGCACCTAGCTCGGCGAGGCGTTCGTCAAACTCAATCCCGCACTTACAAAAATCTGGGTACTCTGTATCTCCTAAGGATAAGACAGAATAGCTAAGATTTTCTAGCTTTGGTGCAGCGTCAGAAAGGATAAATTCGTGTAGGTCGGCCGCATTATCAGGTGGCTCTCCGTCTCCGTAAGTGGAGGTGATGATGAGCACATTTGAGTCCTCAGCAAACTGAGAGCCTTCATAGTCGCCCATGTCCACTACCTCAGGGGAGAAATTCGCCTTTGCCATCGCCTTAGAGAGCTTTTTGGCAAGTGCTTCAGAATTTCCTGTCTGAGAACCAAATAAAATTTTGACTGGGACGACCTCTCCAGAGCTTCCCGCCAGCCCTTTGCCAGCAGTCAGGTCGTTGATAAAATTGCCAACGAGGGTGTTTAACCAAGCACGCTGTTCAGCGTTAAAGGGTGCGTCGTCAGAAATATAGTTCATTGCCATTGTGATCAAACTCGAGGTTGTAAAGCCTTAGTGGAGGCAAAATATGCTGAGTATCCTATAAAGATGCAAGACTGAATCTTAGCTATTAAAAGAAAAATACGTCATGACCCGAGACTATTAAATACCCTATACATAAGATTCCTCCCCCTGTGGGCAATAACCACACTACTCCCCAGCAAGAATTTCCCTCTTCCCACCTTGTAAAATGGTATTAATCCTTGATTTCATAAAGAAAAAAACTCTATTCTCCACCTCCATCCATGCCTTATGGGCTACCTCCAGTATTAAGCTCTAGCTAAATACATACATGTTAAATTCTGACCTTAATGAGAAATAACCATACACAAACGGCAGAAAAAACATCTACCCAGACCGATTCCCCATGGCTAGTGCTCATCCATGATGATCCGGTGAATCTCATGGATTACGTGACTCATGTGATCCAAAAAGTCATGGGGTATAACGCCGAGAAGGCCACTGAGCTGATGATGCAGGTGCACCATAATGGCAAAGCCATCGTCTGGTCAGGGCAGAAAGAAAAAGCTGAGTTCTATGTCCAGCAGCTCCACACCTACCAGCTGAATGCCAGCTTAGAAAATGCATGAAAATCACCCCGACATTACATAAAGGTATCAACATCGATATCGAATCTCTCCTCGATTGGGTGAAGCTAGAATCTATTGCGGTGGATGGCGCACGACTTGAGGGGAAACTCGGTAACAACCTAGGGGCTAAGATGCACATGGATGAAGACTGGAAAAGCTACGTCCTCCCTGACATCGACCATTCTTTTTCCGAGCAAATCAAATACGTAAGCCAGGAAATCAAAGCTGCCCGATCTCCATCCACGGAAACAGGAGAGCTACAAATCACTCCTGAGAACGTAGATATGTGGTATGGGGCACTCAACCAAGCCCGACTAGCTCTAGAAACAGAACATGCCCTCAGTATTCTCAATGAAGAGGATTTTGATCATTTTGAAGAGCTTGATGAAGAGCTAAAACGCGCCGTTGTTAAAAGCCACTTCTACCTCTTCATACAATCCCATTTACTTCAGCATGTGATGTGCTAGTCTTTGACTATCAAGCCATTATTTTTTATGAAAACGATACTTCCATTCCTTACCCTTCTCTGCCTGACCCTTTCCCCTCTCTCCGCACGGACGTGGACTAGCACGGATGGGAAAGAAGTCGAAGCGGTATTAGTAAGATCAGAAGAAGGAAAAGTGACTCTGAAAAGATCCACAGACGGCAAGACCTTTTCCCTCCCTTTCTCAATGCTCGGTCAGGCAGATCAAGAGTTCATTACCACACAGGAAAAGAGTAAAGCACCGGAAAGTGATAAAAAAGAGGGTACCGCTAAAAAAACTACGGATACCGAATTTACTGACACTTTTGGAGAAGACTGGCCAGCTCTAGTGAAGATTAAGAGGGACTTTGACATCACTAAAGTAGAGATGGATGAGGAGGATCCTGATCGTTTCGTTTATCATAGTCGTCACTTTGAGTTCATCGCAGATACTGGACTTTCTAACAGTGTTATCAAACGTTTCGCTGAAATTTTTGAGGTCACTCTTCAATATATGCAGGAGCTTCCCATTTCCTCCCAGAAAGCACTCAAGCATACCGCAGAAGTAAGAAAGCAAATTTTACTCTTTTCTAAAAATGACAAATATCACGCCGCGGGAGGGCCCATCGGCTCAGCTGGAGTCTATATGCGCAGAGGTAATGACGAAAAAATCTTAGTGAAGATGACCGCTCTGGGTCTTAAAAAACTAGGTAGCCGCTTTACCCTCGATAGGGATAAACAGAATAAGACCCTTCCTCATGAAATCGTTCATATGTTCACCGACCCCTGCTACTTTGAAGTCGGGGCAAGGGGTTGGTTCTCAGAAGGGCTGGCGGAATACGTTGCGGTGACACCTTATCGTGGTGGTAATTACTCTGTTAGGGGAAATCGCTCTGATATTGTGGAATACGTAACGCAATATGGCAAAGATGGTTCAGGAGGGAGAGCACTATTAGTCGAAAAAGATACTATTAAAGTAGGGCCTATTAAAGATTTTTTCCTCATAGACTATGGTAATTTTACAGCCAACGGAAACCATA
Organism: Akkermansiaceae bacterium; assembly: GCA_023301335.1. Lineage (GTDB taxonomy): Bacteria > Verrucomicrobiota > Verrucomicrobiia > Verrucomicrobiales > Akkermansiaceae > Rubritalea. The sequence goes on along the minus strand of JALZVA010000006.1, from coordinate 1,474 downwards.
ACTATGGCGTAGCAGCTCTCATCACCTATTACTTTTTCCATCTCGAAGGAAAAGAAGATAGAACCAATATCACGAATTTCATGAAGGCTTTACAGGCTGGAAAGAAAGGTGAGGAAGCCCTCGAAGTACTCCTAAATGGCCGTAGCTATGAAGAGCTTGAGGAAGATATCCAGAAAGCTTGGAGAACGCGGGGCGTGCCACTTAAGTTCTCCAAATAAAACACCCCTCCGCTTTTTACTCTCACAGTCCCACTGCGTGATTCTTGATCACTCGGAGGAATAGATCTAAATACTTTTCCGCTTTGACTTGCCCCACGCCCTTGATGCGGAGAGCTTGCTCCTCATTCTGTGGACGCAAGCGGGTGAAGTGCTCAAGCGTGCTGTTAGAGAAAACCACATAGCCCGGTACATTGTCACGTTTGGCAATCGAGTCTCTGACTTCTTTGAGTTTTTTAAAGAGAGGATCATCAAAGCCTAAGTCTTCCATTTCCACCTCACCGTCTCGGACTCCAGATTTTTTCTCCTCCGCCGGCCAGGTGAGTTGGTAGTTCGTCTCGCCTTGCATCACCTTCTCCCCCAGTGGGGTGAGTGTGAGCAGGGGAAATTCTTTTTTCTGGATCACCACTAAGCCCGATTCTAACAACGAACGGAATAGGGTGTTTAAAAATGCTGTGCCATACTCCTTAAGAATCCCATAGGTCGTCAGCTTCTCTAAGTTACACCGTAGAATATCTTGAGACTTACTGCCCATGAGCATCTGCACCACACGCCCTCTGCCAAAGATACCTTCCCAGCCAGCAGGTGTCTTCTTACTCATCCGCGCCACTCCGCTGATGGCTTTCCTCACGATCAGGTGTTCCCCTTCTGTTAGCTTACGCCGTTCCCCTGTCTGTCCGCCCACACAGACATCACAGCTTCCACAGCGGTGGGCGTCTGGCTCTCCAAAATATTCTAAGATCCACTGTTGGCGGCATATCCGCGCGTAACATAGCTCCACCATTGCATTGAGCTTATCTCGATCACGGCGTTCTTTTTCCTCGATCGCTGCACGATCGATTTTTAGCTGACTGGTGAGGACATTAGGTTGGAGTAAGCGCGTTCCTTTAACCCGCTGGCCACGGATATCGAATCTCTCAATATAGCCCGCACGTATCAATGCACCTAATGCAGAGCCTACGGACATCCCATTTTTAATATCCGCTCCTTCTTTGATCTGATCTAAGCTCTCACGGATCTCATACTCTCGGTCTGATTGATTCTGTAGGTGCTGATACACTGCCGCTATCGTAGCGTATGTTGGGTTTGCCCCTTCGATGAAAAATTCCTGTGTCCTTGTGTCTGCATAATTAAAGAGCATCTCACACACGGCACTCTCCCCATCACGACCTGCACGGCCAGCTTCCTGATAATATGCTTCCACACTTCCAGGAATGTCAAAATGCACGACAAACCTCACGTCTGAGCGGTCGATCCCC
>JALZVA010000005.1 GCA_023301335.1 Akkermansiaceae bacterium | reverse complement strand
GAGATTTAAACTAGATCCGTAAAAAATTAAAATACATTGGAAGTAGAAAATTAGACTATGAAAGAAATGAAAATTTTACGTCAAAACCTTAAGAAAGGATTCACGATTATTGAGCTACTAGTAGCTATGGCAGTGACAGTGATCCTTGTAACCGTTCTTTTACAGCTAACCACGACTTCGGGGGACGTGCTGACTTCGACGCAAAATAAAGTAGATTTGTCTAGAAAGGCGAACCGGATTTTTGATGTGATGGAGAGAGATATTAATTCGATGGTTATTCGGAGAGATGAGTCTGATTGGTTTTATGCAGGAACTCCTCATGATGAAGGCGATAATCCACCGAATTATATTAATAATTCAGGGGTAGGAGAGTTGGAAGTGAGGCAAGAAGATGGAATCGTAGGCACAACAGGAGACTTCAGTTTTCCTAATGTAGGCACAATGGTGTTTTTCACTTCTCCTGTAGATCGTTATGATGGCCTCATTGGCGAGCTTGAAGACGCGGGTGGAGATGTCTCATTTGTTGAGTATGAGCTAGATTACCGAAGTGTGATTAATAGTATAGAAAGTGGTGGTACTGTGAGCACTAACATTAACGAAAATGCCCGTCCTGCGTTCTTTAGATGGCAGGAATTTCCTGATTCAACATTTAAACTATTGAGTAGTGCAGGTGCTACGGCGTTAGAAAAATTTCATTCTGCGGATTATGATAAACAACAAACATTTTCTGTATTATCTTCTCAGGTGTATAGTGTGACGCATTCTTTCTCAGTGGCTTATGATGGAGGTGTTGGGAGCATCGTGTTGACTCCTCATCAGGCTAATGGTGGAGGTAATAATACAACAGCTTTAAGAATTTCTCGGAATGCTGGTTTGGTAGGAAATGCAACCGAATTTTTTGAGGAAAGAACTACAGGAAGTGGCCGTTACCTTGAAGGCTGGGGGGTGAGAGCAGATCGTGTTAATTTAAGAATCACTGGTGTTACAGTCTCGTTGACTTTCTTAGATCAACAAGGGTTGGATTACCTGAGACTTGTGGCAGACGGTAGTATTTCAGGGGCAGCGGTATCCATGACGAGAGAGGAGCTCATTAATCGCCATGGGCAGAGCTTTTCTCGAACCATGAAATTTCCAGATTACTAAGTTTCGCCACGCCGTCTATACTTTTGCTTAGATAAGACGGGGGAAAGTGTTGCATTTTTAGATTCTTCTGTATAATCTAAGCACATGCATCCCGATGTCGCAAAGCTTGTTGAAGCAGGAAAAATAAACGAGGCTGTAGGTAAAAGACTTACAGAGGTTTCACCTGGACATTATTGTGTCCATAAAAGCTGGGGGGCTGGGAAAGTCATTTCATGGGATCTTGCTGGTGGTAAGGTCGTTATTAACTTTGAAACCAACCCTAATCAGGAAATGGGGCTGAAGATGGCGGTCCAGAAGACAGAAGTCTTAGACGGTGCTAATTTTAAAGCTCAGAAGCTTGAATCATTAGATGAGCTCCGCTCTCTTGCCGAGTCAGATCCTGTTGAACTACTGAAGAGAACACTGAAGAGTAGTGGTGGAACCATGAAGATGGATGCCATTGATCGTGAGTTAAAAGGCTCAGTGATCCCAGAAGATAAGTATAGTAAATGGTGGGACGGTGCGAAGAAGGCACTACGTGAATCTCGTGTAGCGATCGTTCCCTCTAAGAGAACTGACCCTATTGTACTACGTGATGAAGATATGAGCTCTGGGGACTCCCTGCTCATGGATTACGCTACAGCACGTGACCTCAAGGCAAAAGCCAAGGCATTAGAAGTCATTAATAAAGAGCACAAGCAGTTAGCCGATCAGCCAGACCGCCTACAAGAACTGGTCAATGATATTGATGATACCGCACGTAAGGGTCTTAAAATGAACCTTGGTGTGTCTATGGACATGCTTGCAAGCCGTGATGAATTACTGGCCCGGTTTGAAAATCTTGAACTAAGTGGATCAGCTTTACGCCTCCCAGAGGTAGTCGTGATTGAAACAGAGCGTCTCGGTGAGTCTCTGAGTGGATTGACTGCGGTGCGTCAGCGTGAGATTTATGAGGTGTTCCCAGATGCGTTTGGAGATAGCTGGATAGAAGAAGTGCTGAAAATTTTTGATAAAGTAGGGGCACGTGGCCTTGCTGAGATTGCTAAGTTCCTCAATGATAAAGATAAGATTCCAGCTCTTAACGAGCATCTACGAAAGCATGTTTTAGGGAGAACTCTCGGTGCAGACTCTCTTCTCTGGATCTCTCGTGAGCGGAAGAAACTAGCTAAAGAAGTGTTCGATCACGAAGTTGGGACTGCGATCCTTTCTCTCTTAGAACGTGACAGCATGGATGACGGACCTCGTAAATCCAGCCGCTTACAGTCTTATTTCATGGAAGATAAGGAGCTCATTAGTGATCTACTTGCTGATGGAGACCTTCAAATCGCCAGAAACTTTGCGCGTAAGCTACTCAATGGCCAGGTCTTCCCTGAACTTGATCAGAAGTCTCTCATGGCACGTGTTATCAGAGCGCGTCCAGAGACTCAAGATCTCGTCACAGGAGAAGATAGTGACTCTCAGAGAGAAGGATGGGTATCTTCATGGGATTCCCTTCAGCGTATGAAAGATGAGCTTCAGCTTATCACTTCAAAGAAAATCCCGCAAAACCGTGAGGACATTAAGATCGCTAAAAGCTACGGTGACCTTAAGGAAAATGCGGAATACCACATGGCCAAGGATCAGCAAAAGGTGCTTGTCTCACAGAAAGCAGACCTAGAGAAGAATATCCACCTCACACAAGGCACGGACTTCTCAGGAGCTAGCACAGACTCGGTGAATATCGGGACTGTGGTGAAGCTCGAAGGTGGCGGAAAGAAAGACACAGTGACCGTGCTCGGTGCTTGGGACTCAGATCCAGATAAATCCATCGTAGGCTACACCACCGTATTAGGTGCTGAGCTACTGGGTAAAAACATCGGAGACGAGGTGAATAATAAGGGCGATCAGATGAAGATCACAGGGATCGAATTTTTTAATCAAGGGTAACTCATTCATGGCATTCTCATAGAGAATGCCATTTTTTTTATTACTTATATAACAATATACAAATCACATTATTTAACAGATGTACACACAAATAGTAGATATTATTGGACGTGAAATTATTGATTCACGTGGTAACCCAACAGTTGAAGTTGACGTCATGCTCGCAGACGGCAGCTTTGGCCGCGCGGCTGTGCCTAGTGGAGCTTCCACAGGAGAGCATGAAGCATGTGAATTACGTGACGAAGATGCCAGCCGCTACCTTGGAAAAGGTGTGCTCAAGGCTGTGGACCACGTGAATAACGAACTTGCTCAAGAGCTTGTCGGCATGGATGCTTCAGATCAGGTTGCGCTTGATAAAGCGATGATTGCGCTTGATGGCACAAAGAATAAAAATAATCTCGGTGCAAATGCTATTCTAGGTATTTCACTAGCTGCGGCAAATGCTGCTGCAGAGTCCGCAGGACTTCCATTGTTCAAGTACCTCGGTGGCCCTAACGCAAAGGTGCTACCAGTTCCAATGATGAATATCGTCAATGGGGGATCACACTCAGACGCACCGATCGCGTTCCAAGAGTTCATGATCCGCCCAGTGGGTGCTCCTACATTCCGTGAAGCGGTTCGCGTGGGTGCAGAGATTTTCCATTCACTTAAAAAAGTGCTTAAAGAGCGTGGACTCAGTACTGCTGTTGGAGATGAAGGTGGCTTTGCTCCAACCTTCGAAGGCACGTATGATGCGCTTGATACAGTTTCTCTCGCAGTAGAAAAAGCAGGCTACAAGCTTGGTGAGGAAGTGACATTTGCACTCGACTG
>JALZVA010000004.1 GCA_023301335.1 Akkermansiaceae bacterium | reverse complement strand
ATTTTTTTCTCCGACACCTCATTCTCTACCTGAAAGGTCGCCATCGCATAAAACACCTCATCTTCTTCTCTAACGATGTAAGCACCGATCATTTCCCCGCCGACGGCTTCTATGAAAGAATGGAAAAAATCATGCGTTTGTGGTCGCTCAGACTCTTCCTCACTCAGCACCTCATTCATTGATGCGCCAATCGATGGGTCAATATAGAGTAGCACCACTTTTTCCCCATCGCTCAAAAACATTCCGCAACCCATCGGTGTGGGTAAAAGGGAAATAGGTCGCACCTGAATACTTTCTTGCTTCATACTCCTATCACTTAAAATTTTCTCGCTAGATACTTTCGGGACACTTTTACGTATTTTGTCGCCCATGATTTCACCTCACTTTGAGCCTCTTCATCCAGCTCTTTGACGACCTTCGCAGGGCTGCCCAATACTAAGGAACCAGGTGGGATGATCGTCCCCCCTGTGATCAATGCGTTAGCTCCGATCACCGAGCGTTCTCCAATCACCGCTCCATCAAGAATACAGGCTCCCATTCCGACCAGCACCTCATCTTTGATCGTGCAGGCATGAATAATCGCTCCGTGTCCAATCGTAACATCCTCACCGATCACCACACCGAAGTTATCAGCCAAGTGTAATACGGCATTATCCTGAACATTCGAGCGCGCACCTATTTCTATAGAATTAATATCACCCCTCAGCGTTGCATTATACCAAATGCTAGCTTCCTTCCCTATCTTCACATTCCCGATCACATCTGCACTGGCTGCAATGAATGCAGTCTCGTGAATCTCTGGTAGAGCCCCCTCAAATGGTTCGATTGCCATGGGCTCAGAATTAAACGATTTCCCCAAAAAGGTCGAGGAATATCCGATTTAACAAAAACAAGACTTGCTCAAATGCCCAGATCCGCTTCAATCCGCCCTCTCAGTCCTAAGCACTGAAACACATTTTTACGAAATATGGCAATCATTGTTCAGAAATATGGCGGCACGTCGGTTGGTTCTCTGGATCGCATCCGCAATGTGGCGTCACGTATTAAAAAATTAAAAGACGAAGGGAACAGTGTCGTTGCCGTTGTCTCCGCCATGGGCGGCGTGACCGACAAGCTTCTAGGTATGGCTAATGAGCTGACCTCAGAGCCTCAAGAGCGTGAGCTCGATGTGCTACTCTCTACTGGCGAGCAGCAATCTATCGCTCTAGTCTGTATGGCTCTCAAAGAAATAGGTGTCGAAGCCGTCTCCGTGACAGGCCGCCAAGCGGGTATCAAAACCCTTGGTTCCCACACAAGAGGACGCATTAACGAGATCGACCCCACGTTAATGAATCAATACCTAGCCGAAGGCAAAGTCATTATTTGCGCAGGCTTCCAAGGTCTCCGTGAAGACGGAATGATCCACACCCTAGGAAGAGGAGGTTCCGATTTGACTGCCATTGCCGTTGCCTCAGCAATTAAGGCTGACCTCTGCCAAATCCTTACCGATGTGGATGGCGTTTATACCACTGACCCACGAGTCGTTAAAAATGCCCGTAAGCTCCCTGAAATTTCTTATGACGAGATGCTCGAAATGGCCTCCTCAGGCTCTAAAGTCATGCAGTCTCGCTCTGTAGAATTTGCTAAAAAATATGGCGTGATCTTCGAAGTAAGATCTAGCCTCAATGATAATCCTGGAACACTTGTAACCGAAGAACACGACGATATGGAATCCGTAGTCATCCGAGGCGTCTCAATAGAACGCTCCCAAGCACGTATCACAATCACTGGCATCCCAGACGAGCCAGGTATGTCTGCACGCATCCTAAGATGTATCGCAGATACAGAGACGAACATTGATATGATCGTCTCCAACATTGCCCATGACGGCCTTGCGCGTCATTCCTTTACCATGCATTCCAATGATCTTGGAAAACTGCAAGCTGCACTCAAGCCACTCATCAATGAGCTGAGCGACTGTGCTAATATCTTAACCGAAGCAGGCATCGCCAAACTCTCCTGCGTGGGCATCGGGATGCGCTCTCACTCAGGGGTCGCAGCCAAGATGTTTGAAGCCTTAGGAGAAGCAGGTATCAACATCGGGATCATCACCACCTCGGAGATCAAGATCGCAGTCACAATGGATGAAGACAATATCGAGGAAGCCACACGCGTTGTGCATGAGGCCTTCAACCTCGATAAGGCACCTGTCCAGGATAGCTAAGTCATCCACATCCAGCACCTTTCAAGACATTTTGTTAGTTCGACTAGCAAAATGTCTTGCCTTTTAACGGGAAGAACTACAGTTTCCCGACTCTTGACGTTCCGTAGGAATAAGATTCCGCCGAATGCTCATCTCCATTCCGATTCAGAGAAGGCCGTTAAAATTTTAACCACGCCTGCCGGGATGCTCACCCATCAGTCTATCGCTGAAGAAAAATAAATCAGCTTTCGATGCAATGCATACTGATTGGGCTAAAACAATAACACAAACGTAATATGTCAGAAAAGCAACAGGGCGGTAATAACAACCGTAACCAAAACAATCGCCAGGGAGGAAACCGAGGCGGCAACAGAAATAACAATCGCAACAGAAACAATTCTAACAGGAATAACCAAGGCGGCCAAAACCGTAACTCTAACCACCAAGGAGGTAACAACCAAGGACAGAGCAAGAAGCCAGCCCCTCAGCCACTTACCTTTTGGCAGAAGTTTCTCTCCCTCTTTGGGATTAAGCCAGCTCAGCCACAACCACAGGCTAGAACTCCACAGAAGAAATTTACCACAGACAAGGCAAAGTCCCCACAGTCTGCTAATAAATCATCTTCCAAGCCTTCTTCAGAGAAAAAGCCAGCTACTAAAAAGGCACGCCAACCTCAGAAGGTAGAAGTCACCTCTAGCAGACTCTACGTAGGTAACCTCTCCTACGAAACAACTGAATACGACCTAGAAGAACTCTTCAAAGGAAACGGCACAGTGAAGGGCGTAGAGATCATCTACAACCGCCAAACGCATAAGTCTAAGGGCTACGGATTCATCGAAATGAAGAATGTCGACGATGCTAAAAACGCAGTCAACGTTCACCACGACCAGCCTTTCATGGGCCGCAACCTCATTGTCAACGGTGCTAAAACGAAGCAATACGAAGACAAGGGCGAGAACAGCCAGCAACCAGCTGCATAACCTTCCCTGTTTTTTATAAACTTTCAGCCACCAAGCTCACCTGAGCTTGGTGGCTTTTTTTATTTTTTCA
>JALZVA010000003.1 GCA_023301335.1 Akkermansiaceae bacterium | reverse complement strand
TTATGCTTCGTCTGTATCAACCGCCTTTCCCCAGGAGTCATTCACCACAGTGCCTCAGGCTTGATTCGGATGGCCCATGCCGATCACTCTGTAGATGCTTATCTACAGACCTTACTTGAGCATTTTAAACACGCTGGCATCCGCTGTGAGGGGGTCGATGATCTGGGAAAAGCCCTCTGGATGAAACTGGTGTGGAACTTTCCCTTTAATGGCCTGGCCATTGCAGAGGGTGGTGTAGATACCGAAGTGCTACTGAAGGAAAAAAATTTAGAGCCTTTGATCCGTGAGCTCATGCATGAGGTCATCACGGTAGGAAGAGCTCTAGGGCATGACATCCCCTACACGCTCATCGACCAGCAGATAGCCATCACCCGTCCAATGGGCCCTTATAAACCCTCTAGCATGATCGACTTCGTTACAGGAAAACCAGTCGAATTCGAAGCAATCTGGAAGATCCCCCTATCCGTAGCTTTAGCCCAGCAGGTAGAGGTGCCTCGAATGGCCGCATTAACGGCTTGTATCGCAAAAAAATTAGCCCTTTAAAAACGGCGATTTTTAAAAATAATTTAGAGTAAATAGAGATGGCGATTTGTTTTTAAAAAAACAGCGGGAAAACATGTCCGCTAGGTATTATTTTTAAAATAAACACCACTTTATTATGAGCCCATAAGTCATTTATCATCAATGCCTTAAAATGTGCTATTTTTCCTTTAAAAAAAGGGGAAAATCCTTGCCTTGAGGGAGTTGTATCATAGAGTTCTAGTCTATCATGTCAGAGACACCGAACGAAGAGGAAGATAAGAAAACAACGGTTGCGAACGACCAGGAATATGGGGCCTCCCAGATCGATAAGTTAGAAGGCTTAGAGGCGGTCCGGAAACGTCCTGGGATGTATATTGGTGACCCCGATATCAGAGGACTCCACCACTGTGTTTTCGAAGTGTTAGATAACTCTATTGATGAGCATCTAGCGGGTTACTGTAGCACCATTAATGTGAACATCCACGTTGATGGTTCCATTTCTATCAATGATAATGGCCGTGGTATCCCTGTGGACATTCACCCTAAGTTCGGTGTTCCAGCAGTAGAACTTGTGCTGACAAATCTACACGCAGGAGGAAAGTTCGGGCAAGGAGCCTACAAGTATTCTGGTGGACTCCACGGAGTGGGAGCCAAGTGTGTGAACGCACTATCAGATTGGTTTAAGGCAGAAGTTACACGTGAAGGGAAAATCCACCAAATCACCTTTGAACGAGGCAAAACCAAGCAGGCGCTCACCGTCATCGGGGAGGCTCCGAGTAAGGACACGGGAACCAGAGTCACCTTCTTCCCAGACGCCACCATTTTTACAGACACCATTGATTTTGAGTTTGAGCGACTAGCCACCCGTATGCGTGAGCTCACCTTCCTCAACCCAGGTCTCACCATCATCCTAGAAGATGAGCGCCTAGAAAGTAAAAAGAAGGAAACCTATTTTTACGCAGAAGGCATCAAGCAATTCGTCTCCCAGTTAGGAGAGAATAAAACCTGCGTCCACGAAGACCCCGTAGTCATCGCTGGAAAACGTAAGGTAGAAATCGATTACGACGGGAAAGTCATGGAAGACGATGTCTTCGCAGACGTGGTATTCCAATACAATGATTCCTACCAAGATAACATCCTCTGTTACGCGAACTCCATTCCGAACGCGGACGGGGGAACGCACCTCACCGGATTCAGAGGCGCACTGACACGTTCGATCAATCAGTACGCCAAGGCTAACAAAATTTTAAAAGACAAAGACCCATCGCTTTCGGGTGATGATGTTAGAGAAGGCATCGTTTGTGTCATCTCTATCAAAATGCCGAACCCACGTTTCTCCTCGCAGACCAAAGACAAACTGGTGAATGCGGAGATGGAAGGGGTCGTAAGCTCCATCGTTTACGAAGGACTTCAGGAATACTTCGAGGAAAACCCAAGCCTCGCAAAAATGGTCATCGATAAAGCTGTAAACGCCGCAAGAGCACGTGAAGCAGCGCGTAAAGCCCGTGAAACAGTAAGAAAGTCCGTCCTCTCAGGAGGTGGACTCCCGGGAAAACTTGCAGATTGCTCCGAGCGTGACCCTGCAAAATCCGAGATCTATATTGTGGAAGGGGATTCCGCCGGTGGTTCTGCCAAGTCTGGGAGAAACCGTATCAACCAAGCCATCCTCCCCCTCCGAGGAAAGGTCATCAACGTAGAAAAAGCACGTCTCCACAGAGCCTTACAAAATAAGGAAATCCAAGCCATGATCACCGCCATCGGAGCAGGGATCGGTGAGGGAGACCAAGAAGGTTCCTTTAATCTAGAGAAAGTGCGCTACCATAAAGTCGTCATCATGACCGATGCGGATATCGATGGAGCACACATCAGAACTCTCCTGCTAACCTTCTTCTGTCGCCACATGCCAGACCTCGTGAAAGCAGGCTACCTCTACATTGCCCAGCCACCACTCTATAAGATCACACGTAAGAAACGTGAGGAATACATCGCCGACGATGACGAGCTTAATAAGATCTTGATCGAACTAGGCTCAGAAGATGTCACCCTGAAAAAACAAGGCTCAGATGCGGAGGTCACCTCCGATATGTTAAAAGGCGTGTTAGACACACTGGCACAACTCACTAAGTTTACCAATGCCCTGTTAGGCTACGGAGGAAGCTTCCGTGAGCTCTTAGCCCAGGGAGTAGACGGAAAACTTCCAGAGTACCTCGTCCGTGTAAGAACAGGAAATGAAGAAGCGATTCATTACTTCCCTACGGAGAAAGAACTTCTCGCCTACGCC
>JALZVA010000002.1 GCA_023301335.1 Akkermansiaceae bacterium | reverse complement strand
CCCCCAATCTGTCCTTCTACCTTTCTTCCTGCTGGGACACGCCACTCAAGGTGAACCTGACAATCGGCAAATTTCTCTTTGGTGAGAAGATTGCCTCCTTTTGACGCCACCATCACGCCGTCTTTAACAGGCCATGGCTTGAGAAATGCTGAGGTATCTTCTCCATCAAATAAAATGATTGCATCCTTTGGTGCCGCGACAGTGACAGCTCCTTTGGTTTTGACTTTTTCAGGAAAGGGCCGCTCCATGTCATGAACTTTATAACCTGACCATGGTTGAATTGGATTCGCTTCTGCGTTGGCGAAGGTAAGAGGGAAAAGAAAAAAGGCTAAACAAATACTATGTTTCATATGATGGATAGTATTTGACCACAAGAATCAGTGAGCATGCAAACCTAAATAGAAAATTACAGGATTTATTTGGGGTGTGTAGATACGATTAGTTAAAACACTCGTAGCTTTTTTTTGAGTGGTGAATTCTGGAAGGCTTCAGATTTGAACTTAGACCGTAGAACTTCAAAAAATCAGTGCTGTGGACAGAGTTTTTTAGTTCTCAGCCTTGTCAGCAAAAATAAAATGGAGTAGCTTACTGCTCTAGAGCTCTAAGTGAGTTCGCATTTACATGGCTTCAGATTCAAATAATAGCGAAAAATTACCGCAAATTGAGTTACCTCCATACCCGGAAACGGGGTGGTGGGGGAGAACGTATAGGAAGCTGGAAAAAAAGCTTTCAGTGCTCTGTTTTAATAATAATTTTTGGTATAAAATACTTACGTTTAAATACTTGCCTCTCGCTTCAAAGTGCGGGATGAAGCTTGGAGAATGGAAGGGTGATGTGTATGAAACGGTGCTACCGTTTAAAAAATTCAACAAAAATTGGTATGACGCAATGGCGGGAGCTGTGATACTGGCGAACACGGAAATTGCTGGTGGAATGGCGATTTTTAAAATAGTAGGGGAAAAATACACGGTGGTGTGTAAGGATCTGAGCTATAAATTTAGACTTCCTTGTCAGTCAGATGCCACGTATCGCGTGAAAATTGTTGATGATATTCATCAGCTCATGCGAACAAAACCAGAGTTTAACCTCCGGATGGAAATCGATGTCGTTGCGGAAATGAAGAATAAGATGCGCAAGATTGGAACCAGCACGATTACTTTTCATGTGGCGGCGAAGAGCTTGATGGCTCAACGGATTCATAAACAAAAACTGAAAGCTAAGGCGTGATAAGTAAGCACTGGTTATCAGAGCTACCCAAGGGGAAAGAGTCAAAGGGCTTATTTGCAGTGCTCGGTTGGGGCGCTTTTCTTGGGACGAGTTGGACTTGGGTGATTGGGATGATTCTCCCAGCCCTACTCATTCGAGATATGGGGATAGCTGGCTTTATCATTTTTGCTCTCCCTAACTGTATTGGCGCAGCTGCAATGGGTTCAATCTTAAGTGGAGACCGAGCACGTGCCTTACCTGCTAGACACATGGGGATGATTCTTACCTTCTCCATTGTGACTGTAGCATACCATTTTTATATTGCAGGGTATCTACTACCGAATTTATTAGGCCCACTTTCACTAGCTTTATTTGTCGTTGGAGGCGTAATGGCTACTGGTGCGGTGATCCGCTGGAAAGACAAGGGGGCAATGGTATTTTCGATGCTGGTGTGGTTGATCAGTATTGGATGTTTTATAGCTTCCCTATGTATTCCAGGAGCTGAAGCATTTTCGATTTTTAAGGAAAGACCCTTATTGGATGAAACCTATATGTGGTTTTTCCTACCAGCTTCAATTGGTGGTTTTCTACTGTGCCCTTATTTGGATGCAACGTTTATTAGAGCGCGTGCCAGGACCGAGAGGGTAGCTGGAGCCTTGGCGTTCAAAGTAGGATTCCTCGTGGTCTTTGCTCTGATGATTGTCTTCACGATGGCTTATGGCCATGAGTTAGTGAAAGGCTTTGGAGGGGAACAAAATAGACTCAAAGGAGTGTGGGCCACTATCTTAGTGATCCATATCCCACTTCAAATGGGCCTAACAGTCGCATTTCATTGCCGTGAGATTTATGCTGCCGTGGAGCACGGAGTTAAGGAACGTGCTAAGAAGCTTAAAGGAATCGATTGCCCACAATGCTTGGTGCTGGCAAGGCATTTGCTCATGTCTGGATTGATAGGGGTCGTGGTAGCCTGCTCATTATTATTCATGGGTGTGTTTTTGCTAGGCTTATTATTGAAGAATATCAGCTTTGAGTGGTTCAAAGATTTCCAAGTGACTAATCAAATTGAAACGATTTACCAGGCCTATGAACTGGAGCGATTTATTAGCGTTGGTGAGGTAGGCTACCGCTGTATTTTAATTTTCTACGGGACGCTATTCCCAGCGTATGTGATGCTGATGATGATCCCTACGATTGTCCCGGCTAAAATCTCACGTCCTTGGTGGCTATTTGCTATCACGGTTGTTCTATCCTCAGTGACAGCTTATATTGGATTTGTGCATGCCCAAGGCTGGGCGATCGGTGCGACACTAGGAGTGATCTGTTTAGGGCGCTTATTTCTGGAATGGAAAGCATATCTCGCAAAAAACATTGGGCTTCTAAAAGATAATGAGGCAACGTAAAATGGGCTGGATATTTCAGCTAGGGCTGGCCTTCATGATGAGCTTACCCTTGCTGAAGGCGAAAGAGGCAGAGTTAAAAATCCCTCCAGCAGAGAAATTGATTTTCTCAGGAATCCCAGAAGCATCACTCGAAGATGTAGTGAAGCAGGACTTGTCTCTGGAACTAAGAGTGAAAGCGTCTAACCCAAGGGCTTCAGTATTTACGTCAGCAGGCTTTAACTACCTCCATCTGGCTTGGGATTTTGAGGCGTATAGACATTTTTGTCAGGCTATCCGAGAGGATGAGAACTGTCTCATGGCACACGTGGGAATAGCCCTTTCCCTGTCCTCACCTTATTACCATGAGATGCTAGCTCAGCGAAAAGTTGCAGTGGTAAGAATGCTTGAACTAGTAGAGGCAAAGGTGGATGAGGATTATGTTTTTCCAGAGAAGGAACGTGCTTTGGCTGTGGCTATTGCCCACCTTTTTATCGATGGCCGTGCTACAGCTCTGGGGGCGTTTAAACAACTCGCAGAAAGATACCCCGAAGACCCTCAGATACCCCTTCTTTATGCGATCTTTCACCGTGATGGATATGATGCATTAAACAAACCAAAGAGCGGGGAAAGCAAAGCGTTAGAGATGATTGAGCAGATACGCAGGGGAAATCCTGAGCATCCTCTAGCGGCGCAGTACTTACTCTCGATGTATAAAGAGGCACCCGTGGCTGTAAGTAAATTACAAGAGATCTTACCTGTTGCTCGTGCACTGGTTAAAAATGAAAAAATTGAAATCTGTGCCCATTGGCTAGGTGTGATGGAATATCGTTGTGGGAATCTTGAGAAGGCTGAGGCAGCTTTTCGTAAAGCTGATGGAGCATTGCTCGCTTGGAAAAAACGCAATGGAATTAGTAATGCCGACGCCTCCTCGCTATGGAGAACAAGGTTGTTTCTGGCAACCGTTTTGATGGAGCAAGGAAAGCTTGAGGAGGTGGAAGAAATCGCCACCTCTTTCTCTCGTCTTAAGATACCTGAAGAGAGACTGTGGGCAACGGGTTCACAATTAATTTTGTGGGATGGCTGGACTTTAGCGACAAGGGTAAATCTCTCGTTAAACGCTTTAAACACGAATAAGGCAATGGAACATCTGGCTTCTGCAGAGATGTTGGAACCATTCAAAGGGAAATCTTCTGCGGTCTTCTTTCATGATACGCTTCATTATTACTTAGCCTTGAAGAAGGCTCATGAGGCAAAAGATAAGCCTGCTGTTAAGGGGCTAAAAAAAATATTTTTCCGTAAAATGGTGGAATTTGATAAGTTGAAAACAACGACTGCTCAAACAGGTGAGGTGCACGCATATACCCGTGGAGGGAAGTGGCTTAGAAAACAAACGGCTAAGTTGAGAGGGGAGATGGAAGACTCCGTGGCGATGAAAGTTCTCGAGCTAGGAGACGCCGTCTCAGAAGAGTCTCTCCCTGTAGGAATGCTCCCTCCATTTTCTTTCTTTGCCTTTGAAGAACCTCTCGTCTCTGTCTTACTCCAACAGAAACGATATGATCGAGCTAAGGAACTAATAGCTCGTGCGATCCAGAGAAGACCAAGTCTTCCTGCTCTATGGGAGCTAGCTGAGAAAACGGCGCAGCAGTCGGAGGACAGACAATGGTTGGAAACGTTAAAGGAACGGCAAAATCCTGAATAAACCCAAGAACATGAAGGGAGAACGCTTAGCTTCTGTCGAAGGTTTTGAGGTGATTCAAGAATGTGAAGATTGGATCGCTGTGTCAAAACCGGCCCCGTTGATTGTTCATCCAACCGATAAAAAGGGTCAATCGACTTTATTAGGAGGGTTGGAAGCCTTGCTGGCATTCGAGATAGCCAATGGCTGCCAGCTTTCAATCATCACGCGACTAGATAGAGAGACGAGTGGGATCGTGCTAGTTGCTAAAAATAAAACGACCGCTAGAGCATTCTCTAGGGGAATGGAAAGGAGGTCGTTTAAAAAAGAATACCATGCGATTGTCTATGGCTGCCCTGAGTGGGAGGTGGTATCTGTAGATGAGCCTCTTACCAATGTGAGGGAATACCAGGAGAGCCGAATTTGGTTGAAGCAAGGCGTGCATGAAAGTGGGAAAGCAGCGGTGACGCACTTTATGTGTGTGAAGCGCTACGGGAGCTATGCCTTACTAAGAGTGCGCCCCAGCACGGGACGGATGCACCAGATCCGCGTGCATGCTGCCTTTCTAGGGTTCCCCTTAGTCGGAGATAAGATCTACGGACCTTCAGAGTCGCATTATCTCGATTTCATAGAGCATGGATGGACTAAAGAAATGGAGAGTGCGCTAAAACTTCCTCGCCAAGCCTTACATGCCACAAAACTAGAATGCTCCTTTGACACATTCACTCTCCAACTGTCAGATGAAATTTCAGGAGACATGAAGGATTTTTTGGATGAAAATTCTTAATTTTTTGATAGATTATAAGCATGGCCGAGTTAAGTGAAATTGTTGATTTTTTAGATACAGAGTTAAAAACCCAAGAACTTGCTGACTATTCTGGTGCTCATAATGGATTACAACTAGAGAACCAAAAAGGTATCAAGCGCGTCGTTTCGGCAGTGGATGCATCTGAAGCGGTGATCACTAAGGCGGTGAGCCTGAATGCTGACCTACTGATCGTCCATCATGGAATGTTCTGGCACGGCGTTCAGAAACTCACGGGAGCCTTCTACCGAAAGGTAAAGCTAGCCATGGATAATGGACTAGCCCTCTACAGCTCTCACATCCCATTGGATATTCACCCAGAATGGGGGAATAATATTCTTTTGGCTAAAGCCCTAGGAATGAACTCCACAGAAGCTTTCGGAGACTATAAAGGGGCTTGTATCGGAGTAAGGCAAAAACTCGATATGCCCTTAGATAGTTTGCTAGAGAAGGTGGCCACAGCCGTAGGCAGCCCAGTGCACCATTGCCCAGGAGGAAATAGAGAAAATGTAGGCATGGTGGGCATTATTACAGGAGGGGCTGGGTCTGAAATCGAAGCGATGGTGGACGCAGGAATTAAAACGTTTATCACGGGAGAGGGACCGCATTGGAGCTTCCCACTTGCTGAGGAACTTGGGCTAAATGTTATTTATGCAGGGCATTATGCGACAGAAGTATTTGGTGTTCAAAAGGTTAGTTCCGTTTTGTGTGAAAAATTTGCACTCGATACCCCTCATTTTATTGACCATCCAACAGGCTTGTAAACGGCTTCTAAGCATAGGTATTTGAATGATTTTTTTTAAATACTGGCATTATCAAGTATTTATGTGAACAAAATTGGAAATCAGCTGTCTACCTATTGGGGTAGCACCCGAAATTAATTACACATGAGCTCTTTCGACGAAGAAAATACACAGTCAATTGACTATTGGCAGGTGATCAGAAACCACTGGGGAATTATTCTAATCACTCTCATTTTATCAGTAGTAACAGCGTTTGTAATAACGACTCTAATTACTCCTACCTATGAAGCCAGTACGAGATTTGTGGTGAATGAGGATCGGCTCACTACTGCTTCATTTCGTGCCCAAGGAGGTTTAGCTGAGCAACGTGATATTGCGTTTCATGGAAACCAAATCATCGTGATGAGGTCAGAAGAGGTGCTGAAAATTGCTGATGGAATCGATCCCAAGACAGGGGCGTCACTCCGAAAGTTCTCATCTGGTCTCGGGCAGGATACTCAGAAAGCTTTGGAACGTTTGAAGTTAAGTGTCCAGGTAGAAATGGTTTCTGAGGGGATTGCTCAATCAACGGTTTATGAAGTAAGGACGTACCATTCGGACAAGGTGAAGGCAAAGGATTTAGCCAATACGCTAAGAGATAGTTATGAGCTGTATCGTAGGCGCTCGCGTGAAGCTGAAAGAGGGGAAACCTACGATAATCAGATTACTGATTATAAACAGGCGGAACAGCGAAAAGAAGATCTATTCGAAGAGCTTAAAGAGAGCTCTAGACGTTCTAACCTTCCTTACACTGCGGATAACCTAAGTGACCTCAAAAATGAAGCGAAGGAGACGTTTGAACTGAAGAGAGTTCAGCAAATTAATCTTACTGAATCTATCCGTCAATATGAGATTGAAGCTGCTGACGTGCTGAAGAAAAATGATAGGGAATTATTAGCTTATTTGGAAACTAGTAATGCAATCATTAATAAGTCTGGAGTTAGTGAGCTAAATAGAGAAATAGGAGAGCTGAAGACGGGTCGCTCAGCTGATATTCTTGGTGGATTAGGAGAGAGTCACCCAGCCATTAAATTAAAAGATAAGATCGTAGCTGAAAAAGAAGAAGATCTAAAAATAAGTTTAGCGGATGTACGTGAATCTATCACTCAGCGACTAGAATTGGAAAAATCAAAAAAAGAAGGTATTGAAGAAACGATTAGCAAACTTGCAGAAGAATTTACCGATTACACCAAGAGATACACAGAACATGAACGATTGATCGAGGAGTATAATCTAGCAAAGGCAGAAGCTGGAGCGTTAAAATTTGCTGGAGATAACACAAACAGGCAGCAAATTTATTTAAATAATCCGATTAAATTAGTAAGCTCAGCGACGTTACCTGAAAAGCCATATAGCCCTAACGTGATTCTTATTATGGGGGTAGGAACTGCTGCCGGTTTAGTCTTTGGCTTGTCGATAGCTTTTCTGCTAGAATTAATGGACACGTCGGTGAAGACGATGGAAGATGTAGAGAGATATCTAGGTCTTCCAGTGCTGGCCGTAGTGCCACAAGATGTTGGCCTACTGCATGAGTTAGGAGGGAATACCCCAGATGCGGAAGCGTATCGTATCTTACGAACAAATATAGAATTTAAACGAAAGAGCACGGAAGATAACGCCATCAATGTCGTGTCTGGTGGTGCTGGAGAAGGAAAATCAACAACGCTAATGAACTTAGCGTATGTGTCTGCTCAGGGGGGCTACACAACATTAATTGTCGATGCTGATTTGAGAAGACCTAGATTACACACATATTTCGGACTAAGTAATGAAGTCGGACTTTCCCATTACCTGACAACTGATGCTAAGCTCGAAAATGTCGTCTCCAAAACCTCTACTGAAAATCTCTTTTTTATGTCTTCAGGACAACTTCCAACTGATGCGGCAAGTATTTTGAACTCACGCCGAATGACAGATATGATCTCAGAGGTTAAGCAACGCTTTGACTTAGTACTGATAGATTCGCCCCCTATTCTTGGTGTGAGTGATGCTTCTGTAATATCAAGTGAAGTCGATCACACCATGATTGTCGTTCAGCATAGAAAACTTCCACGAAAACTTCTACAAAGAGTAAAACAGTCAGTCGAGAACGTAGGAGGAAACATCATCGGAGTCGTTCTTAACAATGTAGATGTAAGAAGTGATACGGAATACCAATACTACACAAGTTACTATACCTACTATTCTCCAGAGGCCGTGAAAGAAGCTGAAGCAGCAAATGCAAAAAAAACAGTGGCAGAACCTGATCAACCTGACGACGCTTACTAAAAGTCAGAGTGATCTTAACAATAAAACAAAAGTATGAAAACCATTACATTATTTACCGCTTTATTACTTTCCTTGAGTGGAATTGTATCAGCACAAAACTCATTGAAACCAAAGATGCGAGTGAGTGTTACGATTGCTGGGGTCCCTGCTTCTGAAGTGACGAGGTTTGGAACCTCCTCATACACAGTTGACGACTCAGGCAGCCTTACCTTGCCTTTACTTGAGTCTCCCGTGAAGGTGTCAGGCCTGACTGGGACAAAGGCAGCAGCAAAGCTAATCAAAGTTTACAAAGAGGCTGGTATTTACGGATCACCTATTTTTGATGTGAATTCAGTTGTCGAAAGTGAATCTGAGGATGCTATAAGAAGGCGGTTCGCGATGGAGGCTGCCTTAAAAGAAGAGTCAATCAGAAGACAGATCACTTATGATTTTGAAAAACGGGTGAGAGATAGAGAAGAGAAAGAAAGTGATACGAAGGTAGTTCTTGTCACTGGGCATGCGGAGAAAAAAGGAAAATACAAACTGACTTACGGAATGACAGTTCAAACCTTATTAGCAGAATGTGGCGGAGACAGTCAATTTGGATCTAAAAAACGTTTCATTCTTAAGCGTGACGGAAAAAGTCAGGAATATAATTTTTCTAAAGAACTTAAGCATTTACAAATTAGTTTAAGACCTGGGGATTTAATTGAAATTCCTGAGGGGACTGGAATTTTTGGTAAAAACTAATAGTTTTTTACAGATTTGATCTGTTTGATTTGTCGTCGCAGATGAATAAAAAGCCATAAATAATAACATTATTTATGGCTTTTTTGCCTTCCTTAAATGGAGTTGAAATCAAAATTGTAGCGTCTGTAAAAACAGAAAATTTGGAGAGGGATAAAGTCACCACAAGAAAGATCATTATTCCATTGAATTGAATCCGGGATGCTTGAATATAGATTCAGGAGGATCATTAATGAAGCAATACACGTTTACAGGAGGAGAACTAAGAGAGTCAGATATACCTGAACTATCATTTAACGGTTTAGGATTTTTTGAGACACTCCTCTGGAATGGTTTTGCTCTTTTAGACTTGGAGCGTCACCTCCAACGTTTAAAAAATTCCCTCGCTACATTTTTTTCGGATAAAGAGTATAAAAATATAAAGGGGGATAGCTTAAGCTCTCTACTTGTTAGTCAATTTACCGGGCAGCGTTGCAGAGTTCGCCTGACAGTGTATGCCTCGGAGTCGCTTCAAGTGATTGTTTCTATTGCTCAGTATGAAAGCCCACATGATGGTCTAACTCTGCGAAGTTCTAATTTTCAGCCATCTGCCCATCGACCTCTAAGTGGACATAAATCAACCTCCTATGGGGATTATGCACTGGCGTATCAAGAGGCTCTATCCCGAGATGCAGACGAGGCATTATTGATGAATACAGAGGGGTATGTCTGTGAGGGAGCGACGTCTAATTTATTTGCTCTAATAAATGGCATATGGGTAACACCACCTCTGAGTAGTGGCTGCCTTCCTGGCATAATGCGTGGACTAGTAATCGAAAGATGTAAACTCGCAGGGCTGGTTTATGCTGAGGAGAATATAAGCAGAGAGGAGATATTGACAGCTGATGCCGTGTTGGTTACTAACTCGCTGAGACGCGTGCAGCAAGTCATTTGCATTGATGAAACACGTATTGCCAAGGTAGATGAAAAAGTATTAGTTAAGCTACTAGATTGATATGCCGCTTAACTCATACACATCTCCGATTGATGCGCTCAAAATTCCTCTTCTAAAAGCACTTTTGGAAGAGAGAGGGTTTGAATTTGGGAGTAAAAAATACGCTTATTTTTTCGCAAAAAAACAGAATCTTAATGTCACTGTCTACGAAAAAGGTCCAAAGGTATTTGTCCAAGGAAAGGAAACTGAGGATTTTGTAAAATTCATACTGGAGCCGGAAATACTAGGTGAGGCAAGACTAGGAAATGAAGAGATTCACTCGCCCGATATGTTTGAGCCGCATATAGGAGTGGATGAAAGCGGGAAAGGAGATTTCTTTGGCCCCCTAGTAGTGGCTGCAGTCTATGTCGATAAAGAGATCGCCAGAGAACTCTTGAAACTAGGTGTGGCTGACTCGAAAAAAATCACTGACGCAAAAATTAAAAAACTGCGTGAGGAAATCATCGGAATAAAAGGTATCGGGTTTGAGGTCATGTCTCTTCGACCAGAAAAATACAATGAACTTTACGCAAAGTTTAAGAACCTTAATCGAATGCTAGCGTGGTGTCATGCGAAAGTGATTTCTGATTTGAAGAAAAAATTTCCAGAGTGTCCACGCGCGTTTAGTGATCAATTTGCACGAGCTGAGTTGTTAGAAAAAGCGGTGGAGCAACAGGGGATTAATCTCTCATCGTTTGTCATGCAGCAAGAAACAAAAGGGGAGCGTGATCTAGCAGTTGCCGCAGCCTCTATCCTAGCTCGCTTTAGCTTTGTGGATTGGCTTGAGAGGGCTTCAGCAAAAGGGGGGGTGAAGCTTCCGCTAGGAGCAGGACCGCATGTGATTGAGGCTGCCAATGGATCCGTGGAATTACATGGCAAGGAAATTTTACCAAAACTTGTAAAAACGCATTTCAAAACGTTCTTACAAATTGAAGAGTGAAAAAATACAGGAAAGACGCATTTTTTTTTAGACAATTTCTTATTCCTGTGTAGCAAATGCCCGCAGAACAATTTCATTCAATATTTAACTATGGCAACCACTATTACCAAACGCGACTTGGTCATCAAGATCAGCAATCAAACAGGACTTACTCAACAAGAAGTCTACGATGTAGTTCAAAAATTCCTGGATGGAGTAACAGGAGAGTTATCAGCTGGAAATTCCGTTGTAATGCGTAATTTTGGAGCTTTTCAAGTCAGAGAAGTGAAAGGGAAAATCGGACGTAACCCAAAAGACCCAAGCAAAGCTGTCCCAATCCCTCCTCGCGCAGTGGTGAAATTTAAGCCAGGCAAAGAAATGAAAGAAAAGGTAGCACGTCTGTTGCCAATGATTCAGGGAGAGAAGTAATACATCTCTATTTTAGAGAATTAAAAAGCCTCGTTATATTTTTATCGAGGCTTTTTTGTGTCCAGTGAACGACGAATAAAAGCCACAGAGCAAGAGCTTTCGAGAAACACTCTTTGGTATAAAATAAGACAGATTTAATCCAATTCGTAGTTGCCTTTTTGTCTAATCAAGGCGATCACTTCAGTACATACATTTGTAACGACTATGAATAATTTACGCATCGCCATTGGAGCCGACCACGGAGGGTTTGAACTGAAAAACGCTATTGTTTCCCACCTTGAAGGGAAAGCAAATGCTGTTGAAGATTTTGGAACGACGTCAAAAGACTCTGTAAGTTATGCAGATTATGCTGCAGATGTGTCTTTAGCAGTTGTGAACGAGACAGCAGATCTAGGGATCTTGGTGTGCACCTCTGGGATCGGAATGAGCATCGCGGCGAACCGTCGCCAAGGTGTCCGTGCCGCACATGTGAGATCGGTAGAGGAAGTTGTCACGAGCCGCACGCATAATGACGCCAACGTCCTTTGCCTCGGCCAGAAGTATGTTTCTACCGAAGATGCACTCGCTATGGTGGATGCATTTTTAGAAGGAAGTTTCGAAGGTGGTCGCCATGAAGCGCGCGTGTGTGCATCTTCAGGAAGTCGCCTCGCACAGGTAGATCCAGAAGTGTTCGCAGCAGTGGCAAAGGAAGGAGATAGACAGAGATCTCACATCGAGCTCATTGCCTCAGAGAATTTCACCTCCGAAGCCGTCATGGAGGCGCAAGGAAGCCTTCTTACCAATAAATATGCTGAGGGATACCCTGGCAAGCGCTGGTATGGTGGCTGTGAAAATGTAGATATCGCAGAGAAAATAGCAATCGACCGTGTGAAAGAACTCTTCGGTGCTGACCACGCGAATGTTCAGCCACACTCAGGCTCACAGGCAAACACCGCAGTTTACTTTTCAGTGCTGAAGCCGGGCGATAAAATCCTCACAATGGATCTCGCTCATGGTGGGCACCTCACACATGGACATAAGGCTAACTTCTCTGGAAAATTCTACGAAGTCACACACTACGGTGTCAGTGAGCAAGACGAAAGAATCGACTATGATGCTCTTGAAAAAGTAGCTGAAGAACTGAAGCCAGCTCTCATCACCACAGGAGCCTCTGCCTACCCTCGCGAGATTGATTTCGAGCGAATGGGGCAGATTGCTAGAAAAGTCGGAGCGTATCTATTTGTAGACATGGCACACATCGCCGGCCTCGTGGCAGCAGGTGTGCACCCGAACCCAGTTCCACACGCAGACTTCGTGACCTCTACCACACATAAATCCCTACGTGGTCCACGTGGAGGAATTATCCTTTGTAAGGAAGAGCATGCTAAGAAAATTGATTCCACTGTATTCCCAGGGATTCAGGGCGGGCCTCTCATGCACGTTGTCGCAGCTAAAGCAGTTTGTTTCGGAGAAGCACTGAAGCCAGACTTCAAGACTTACTCTGAGCAGGTCGTGGCGAATGCCAAAGCCATGGCAGCCCGACTAAGCGAACACGGATACCGCATCGTTTCTGGCGGCACAGATAACCATCTCATGCTAGTTGACCTCAAGCCAGCAGGCATGGACGGCTCGATTGCCTCAGACGCACTCGATGCCTGTGGAATCACCATCAACAAAAACTCTATTCCATTCGATACAGCTGGCCCATTTAAGCCAAGCGGTATCCGTATCGGAACGCCAGCAGTAACGACCCGTGGAATGAAAGAAGCAGACGTAGAGAAGGTCGCTGACTTCATCCATGAAGCACTGAGTAACTACAGTGACACAGCGAAGCTGAAAGAAATCCAGACACAGGTGTTTGCCTTTAATAAGTCCTTTCCTCTTCCTCGTTAGATCTAACTACTGAGGTTCTGGTAGCTCCTAAAAGAAACACAGAAACTCTCACGCTGCTCATACTATGTCTGCACCAAAGAAAAGGGACGAGAGCCTTACCAAAGAACGTGAGGAAGCGTGGGTAGGTGATGCCGTGCTGGCACTCTACGTCCGTAGGTGGATTCTCCAAGAGCATGGAAGAATGGAGGGAGAAATGTTTGTCCGCTTCACCTCGAACGATTTTTTAAGTCGAAAAGGGAACCCTACCTCAGTGGAAGCTGAGATAGGTCGCGTCTACGAAAAAGACGGTGAGCAAGCAGCCTTCACTTGGATTAAGGAAAATCTCTTCCCGATCTTCAAGGAACAGGAAAAATGCTACCAGCGTAAGCTCCAAACCCAAACGGGAAGAAAAGGAAAGAAGAAATAACTTTTCCAGTATTCTCATCAGTGTTAAGTAAGCAACGAAATGAATTGTGCAGGAGCTAGCTCAAGGTCAGATGATAAAGGCCCAAGGATGAAGATGGATGCGATGCTTCACATCGATAAAAAACCATCTTGGATCAAAGTTCGCCTACCTAATAACCCCGTTTTCTGGGACACTAAATCAATGGTGAAAGATCTAAATCTTGTCACCGTCTGTGAAGAAGCTCAGTGCCCGAACCGCTGGGAATGCTGGGGTCAAGGTACCGCCACGTTCATGATTGCAGGTGAGAAGTGCACCCGTGCTTGTGGCTTTTGTGCCGTAAAAACAGCACGTCCTGATGCGCTGGAAGAGGATGAACCCTTCAGAGTTGCAGAGGCGACACGCCGTATGGGGCTGAAGCATGTCGTGATCACAGCAGTCGCCCGAGACGATTTAAAAGACGGAGGAGCAGAGCATTTCCAAAAGGTCATCACAGAAGTGAGATCATTAAACCCCGGCATCGTAATCGAAGTCCTCGTACCTGATTTCAATGACCGAGACTGGGCTTTAGAAATGGTCATGGAAGCACGACCACATATTTTCAACCATAATTTAGAAACTGTAGAACGCCTAACCCCGATCGTGAGATCTAGGGCAAAGTACTGGCGCTCGCTCGCCGTCCTGAAAAAGGCAAAAGCAATGGTCGGTGGGAAAGTCGCCTCAAAGTCTGGAATTATGCTAGGCTTGGGGGAAAAAGATGAGGAAATTAAAAAGGCACTACAGGACTTAATCGAGCATGATGTCACTGTGCTCACACTAGGGCAGTATCTTCGCCCGACACCACGCCACCTCCCAGTAGTGAATTACGTCACCCCTGAGAAATTTGATTACTGGAAGACCTACGCGGAAGAGCTAGGGTTCCGCCATGTCGCTTCTGGCCCACTCGTGCGTTCTTCTTACCATGCCGCAGATTTTAGGCCAGAACTCGATGTCATGGATGATATCAATGCTGCTTTAGAAGGAACTGAAGCCTTGGAACTGAAGCCAAGTGACTTAAATATCCCTCAGATTAAACCAGCTATTTTACCTTAAATAGCTTCCCAGTTTCGGCACTTTCCATAGAAGACGGCCTTCGTTAAAATTAAGGCTGGAATGAACCAGTGTGTTTAGCTAGACTATTGACCTGAAAGAACTGTCTAATTTTTTTCGTTTTTTAGTTATGCAAACCAATATGAAACACTCAGTAGCTTCGTTACTTTTGAGCACATCCCTGTCGATGTCTTTATGCTCGGCAGAAGTTGTCGAAACGATATTCGCAACGAGCAAGCAGGCACCTAGCCCCGCAGTCATCGCTGCAGCACCAACAGGAGAAGTCTATGTAGGCATTGATATGCAGGGTTCTTTAGGAAAAAAAGTAGGCTTAGGGAAAATCGTGCGCTTGGTTGATAAGAACGCAAACGGAAAAGCAGACCAAGTCACCACCTTTGCTAAAGTCGATAACCCAAGAGGAATCATCGCACTTGGGGATAAAATTCTCGTCCTTCATACTACCGTAAAAAACGGAAAATACGAAAATCAGCAGCTATCCTTATTCAAAGATGAAGACAAGGATGGAGTGGCTGACGGAGCACCCATCCCACTAGTAAAAAATATAGGGAATCAGAAATTTCTCAGAGAAAGAGGAGCGGATCACTCAACTAATAATATTCGCTACGCAATCGATGGCTGGATATACATTTCCGTAGGAGATTTTGGTTTTGTAGATGCGACCGGGACAGATGGAAAAAAACTAACCCTCCTCGGGGGTGGAATCGTAAGAGTTAGAACAGACGGAACTGGACTAGAAGTGTTCATGAAAGGGACGCGGAATGTCTATGACGTAGCCATCGATTCATTCTTAAACGTATTCACCAGAGAGAACACCAATGACGGAATCGGCTGGTGGGCACGCTCTAGCCACTATATTCAGTCCGCCGACTACGGCTATCCCTCTCTCTACACTAATTTCCAGGAAGATATCATTCCCGCCATGGCTGAATACGGCTCAGGTTCTGGAACCGGTGCACTCTTCCTTGATGAACCCACCTGGCCAGAGCCGTATAATAAGAAAGCTCTTTTAGCTGACTGGGGACACAGTAAGGTCTATATGCATAGCCTGAACACCTTTGGTGCCACATTCACAAACCGTGTCCAAGATTTCTATGCGCTCTCTCAAGTGTCAGACCTCGATATCGATGGCTCTGGACGTATCTACCTCTCGGCATGGGACGGTGCAGGATATCAAGGAAGTAAGGATAAGGGAATGGTCACTCAGATTGTCCCTAAAGGTTGGAGGTATAAACCCTTCCCTGTCCTTAAAAAAGAAAGTGACGCAGCCCTTCTAACACATCTCAAATCTGATAGTCTAACCGCGCGTGTTAACGCATCCTATGAGATCGTTTCTAGAAAAAACACAAAAGGCTTATTAGATATCGTTAAAGATAAGAAGATCAGTCTAGAAAGCAGAATTGCAGCAATCTATACATTTTCTCAGATCAAAGGAGAGGCTGCTCAGGCAGATTTGAAAGACCTATTTGCCGATGCAGCTATACGTGAGCACGTGATCAGAGCGATGACTGATGATCTAACAATGGCAAAAAAAGCCGACGTTAAGCTTATCACAACAGCCTTGGATGATTCTAACGAACGCGTGCAGGCCGCTGCGATCATCGCCCTAGGAAGAATAGGGGATAAATCTGTTGTTCCCACATTACTTCCTCTCGCCTCTTCACCTGTGATGGATAAAGGGGAAGGAGCGGAGAGTAAAGCTCCTACCTTTCAATCCAAGACCCTTGCTAGTGTAAGTAAAAGCGTTGGGATTTCGGCAAGCATAGAAAGCTTCTCCCAGCTCGTGCTCATCGTAGACGAGTTAGGACAGAATAAATTCGATGAAGCAGCCTGGATAAATCCTACTATTCACCTCTCTAACGGAAAAACCATAGACCTCACTAAACTCACACCAAAGAGTGTGAGCATGGATAGAGGCTCAATGGGAGTGGATAAAGACTGTAATGGAGCCGCTCTGAAATTTAAAAAGAAAAAAGCTAAAGGCATCGGTGTTCATGCACGCTCAGAGATCGTTTATGAACTTCCCGAAGGTGCTCAAAAATTTACGGCAACAGGGATACTAACACTAGGAGCGAAAGGTCCTAAAAATAAAATCGGTAAAGTATTATTTGCGATTGGTGAGCACGCGACTAAACCTGTCGAGGAGGCGGGCTACATCCCTCCTACTGTCATTAAGGCGCACTCAACTCCTCGTAAAGGTGCCGTGCTTCCACACTTAGCCCGTAAGGCAATCGTTGCACTAGCAGCAGAAGAAGAGGTCGCCACAGCGATCAAAAGTGCCACAGCAGACACCCTAGCAGGGGCACTGAGCGCAGCTAAGGAAATGCACGCTACCAGCATCGTAGATGCCCTTGTAGAAAAAGCGCAGAAGACCTCAGGAGAGGAACAGTTTAAGGTGTTAGAAGTGCTAGCTAGACTACACCAAAAAGAAAAAGCATACGAAGGTCTAACATGGTGGAAGACTAGACCGAATCCAGACGGGCCTTACTACACAGCAGTAGATTGGGAGGGAACCCCGAAGGTGAATAGCTTCTTCTCAGATTTTCTGAAAAAGCAGAGCGATAAGAAAAAATACATAGCTCTTCTCAAAAAGCAAAAAGCATACGTAACTCCCTTTAATACCAGACCTAAGGAACCCGGTAAAAGCGCTAACCCGAAGGATAAGAAAATTGGAGACACCGCTATCGAAGATATCGTGACATTCGTGACCAAACAGAAAAAAGCAGATACAAAGAATGGAGCAAAAGTAATCACTCAAGTGGGCTGTGCTGGCTGCCATAATATAGATGCAACAGGCGTGGTCAAAGGCCCTGACTTAACCAAGTTAGGAAAGATGAAACTAGCTGACCTAACAGAAGCCATCATCAAGCCAGGAGCAACGATCGCTGCATCATGGAGAACTATCACCATGAAAGATGGCTCCAGCCATACTGGAACGATCGTCAAAGAAGATAAGAACGAGCTTACCCTTCATAATATCGCAGGACAGCCAACAGTATTAAAAATCGCGGATATTAAGAGCAGAGCAGATGGCCTCAATATGATGAGCCTCCATCTATGCGATGACTTAACTCTACAGCAATTTAATGACCTGCTAGGATACTTGAAATCACTGGATAAGACTAAGTAATTTCTTCAGAAAAAAAAGGTAAAAAAAGTTACATTGGGCAGTGATTCACTGCCCAATTTTTGTGTCTAGAGAGGCAGGGAATAACGTGCCGAGATCTTGACAAGGACGAGTATTTTACACACGTTTCGACCTGCCGAGAGGGGAAGCTCTCTTAGCCTAACTTGGAAGCCTCTGGAAGAGGCAGTAAATTGATGGGGAATGTAGTGCAGATTATTTTAATCTTATTCTACAACGGTGCCGCCACTGTGTTTCTAACGTGTCACGTTAGATGAGTCAGATAACCAGCCTAGTTAGATCGGAATACCATCTGCGGAGTTCAGATGGTGACGAAAAAAGACTACATGAATATACAGAGTACTGAAAAATGGTTGGCCAGCGCATTGCTGGGATCGTCTGTCACGATAAGTTTCGCCCAAGAAGATTTAGGGGAGACCACTGTCGTAGCAAGTAAGTTTGAGCAAAGCCTCTCTGAGGTCTCTAGCTCAGTTGATAGCTTAGATATAGATAAACTACTAGAGCAGGGAGATACCTATCTTCAGGACGCTCTAGGCTACCGCATCCCAGGGGTCGTCTCTACCTCGACAGCTGGACAGCGTGGGCAAATCGGCTCACTCTTCCTCAGGGGAACCTCTACGGATCACTCACAGATCAGAATCGATGGAGTAAGGATTTCAGATTCGAATAGCTCGACCAGTTTATTTCTTGGCTCTGGGAGCATCCATGGAATTGGCTCATTGGAAGTCTTAAAAGGCTCCCACAGTGCACTCTATGGAGGAGAAGCCATCGGTGGAGTGCTTTCGCTTCAGACTGCGAGAGGAGAGGGAGAGGG
>JALZVA010000001.1 GCA_023301335.1 Akkermansiaceae bacterium | reverse complement strand
GGCCAGCCAAACTTGTTAGGCGTGGAACCGACCGCTAGAATAAGTTCTGAGAAGTCGATTTCACGTCCATCAACCATGACGATTTTCCGTTCTTCATGTTTAATCGTTCTTACCCAGCCGCGAAGCAGGTCGATACGATTTTTACTCCAGAAAAAATCTTCATAAGGCTTGGTGTCCTCGTAATTCATATGCCCCATGAAGATATACATGAGTGCGGTTCTGGAAAAATGATGGTCTGTCTCTCCGGAGATCAGAAGTATCGGTGTTTTCGAGTCAAGCTTGCGAATCTCTCTCGCTGCAGTGACTCCTGAAATCCCGTTGCCAATAATTATTATAGGTTTCATAGCTTTCTAGGCCGCGATAGTAGGCTCAAAGTTGAAATTTTCAAGTAAACAATCTAACGAAGCGAATTGAAACTTATCAAAGAAGAGGTGCTAGTTGGGTTTTCACAGAACTCACTATACAATTGAAACGTGACGTGTCACAATTTAGTTACGGTAATGTTCTTCTGTTTATAATCTACTCTTACTTTTGGAGGAATCTCCACGGCTCACAAAATAGATTGTTTTACGGAATAATCTTGGATATACCCCCTCTTATATTCGAAACCATTAAAGCTAATGAAAAATACTATCACCATTCTATCGCTCGCTCTCCTCGGAGCCCTCAATGCTTCAGCTCATGAAGTCGCTGCATACGAAGAACTTCTTAAGAAATATGTCAAATCATCTGGAGTTAAATATCAGAAATGGGCATCCAATAGTGAGGACAAAGCTGCTCTGGATAAAATTTTAAATGAGTGGTCAAAAGTAAAGACTGAAACTCTCACGAAGAACGAAAAGGCAGCATTCCGTATCAACCTTTATAACGCAGCTATGGTTGACGTGGTCCTAGAACACTACCCACTGGATTCAGTTACTAAAATTGGCAAAGCATTTTCTATTTTTGACAAGGCTATCATTGCTACTCCGTCTGGTAAAATTAGCTTAAACCAGCTTGAAAAAAAGCAGCTTCTAAAAGACTTCCCTGATGGACGTCTGCACTTTGCTGTGAACTGTGCAAGTATCAGCTGCCCGCCATTAAGAGCTGAAGCATTCGTTGCTAGCAAGTTGGAGGAGCAACTCGACGAGCAGGCTAAGTTATTCGCGGACAGTAAGCATGCTGTGCAAGTAAGTGGCTCCACGGCTAAATACTCAGAACTTTTTAATTGGTATAAAGGAGATTTTAAAACTGAAAACCCAGCTACCTATCTTAACAAATTCAAGAGTAAAAAACTCAACACTTCACTGAAGGTATCATGGATTAAGTATGACTGGGGTCTAAATAAGGCTAAATAGTCTTGTCACTGCCTCACTCATGCCTACAAGACATCTCTTTAGTTGATGATCGAAAATATACCACTCGCTATTTACGCATTGTGCAGCGCCGTTCTTATTATTTACGGGCTGCACAATTATTTTGTCATGTATCTTTTCTTAAAGAAGAGGAAAGGTATCAATGAGGCAAACGCTACCACTTTAGAAACCTTTAAGATTAATGACTCGGACGCCCCCGAAGTCCTTACTCAGGTCCCTCTCTATAATGAATCTGCTGTAGCAGAGCGCGTTATCCGTGCAGTAGCGGCGATTGATTATCCGAATCACACGATCCAGATTCTGGATGATTCGAATGATGACACGATCGCACTCGTAGACAAAGTGGTGAAGGAACTTGCAGATCAAGGAGTGAATATCGAAGCGATACGTCGCTCTGATCGATCTGGTTATAAAGCTGGGGCGCTCGATTATGGGCTAGGCAAAAATAATGCGCCCTACATCGCAATCTTTGATAGCGATTTCATCCCACCTAAAGATTTTCTTCGTCGCACCATCCCACATTTTCAAGCTCAGGAAAAATGCTGTGTGGTGCAGGCTCGTTGGGGGCATCTCAACGAGGAGGAAAATTCTTTCACGAGGGCTCAGAGTGTGGGTGTGAATGGACACTTTGTAGTGGAACAAGTGGCACGGTCATACAATGGCTACTTCCTCAATTTCAATGGTACTGCTGGAGTTTGGGCACGTGAAGCCATCGAGGATGCAGGAGGTTGGAATGCTGACACACTGACAGAAGATCTTGATCTCTCTTATAGAGCACAGTTAAAAGGCTGGAAAATTCACTTTCTTCCTGATCTCGTTGTACCAGCAGAACTTCCCTCTTTTTACAGAGCTTTTAGAAGTCAGCAGTTTCGCTGGGCAAAAGGCTCCATGCAAACGGCGAAGAAGATACTCCCGAAAGTATGGGGTGCTAAGATTCCTCTTAAAAAGAAAATCGAAGCTAGTTTCCATCTTACGCACTATGCGATTCATTTTTGTATGCTTCTCCAAGCAGTCTTGGCACTACCTATCATCCTGCTTCATGAGCAGCCATTTGGCGTGACTTTAGTTGCTTGGTTTGCCCTACCAATGGGTGTAGCGATGCTAGGACCCAGCCTTCTTTACCTGGTGGCTGAGAAATGGATTGATCCGGAAACAGGCTTAAAAACCTTCCTGACACGACTCCCTATGCTACTCTTAATAGGATTTGGAATCTGCTTAAGCAACGCGCGGGCGTGCACAGAAGGAATTATAGGAATTAAATCACCTTTCGTGAGAACGCCTAAACAGGGTGATAACACATCGATTTTTAAAGATCTTGGAAAGGCAACACTCATGCCTATTTTTGAGCTGACGATGGCAGCACTCACTTTGGTGACTGCTTATTTCTATTTTGAACTAGGTATGGTTGGGATTGTTCCTTTTTTCCTTACCTATTCCTTAGGCTTTGCGATGTTTGGTTATCGTAGCTTGAGTGGCTCGAAAACTAAACGTTCATAGGTTTGAGGCTCCGTTGGATAGCGTGGATTCTTTGCACAATTCTACTGACCCTGCTCTATTACGTTTACGGACAATATGCGCCTGAGTTTAACGCTCATGGGAGAATCCGAGCTGGCTTAGGTGTCATTGCTGGGATCATTGGAATTGGGATGATATTTATTCTCCCAAAGGTCTCGTTACGCGTTTCTATCCTACTGATTTTATTTAGTTCACTCTGTGTTAGGCTAGCAGTTCTCCCTGCAGCAGCCTCCGATGATGTGAACCGCTACCTTTGGGAGGGAAAGCTCTATGCCCAAGGCATCAGCCCCTTTGAAGAAGTCGCAGCTCATGAAATCTACACTGAGCAGCGTGATAGCTATTGGGAACTCATGAACCATCGGGACAAGCCTACAGCGTATCCCCCTCTCTCGCTGCATAGCTTTGCTCTCATCAATGCGTTTTCTTATTCCCCGATGAGTTATAAGGTCGCGTTCCTTCTTGCCGATCTCTTCCTGGTTGCACTTATTCTCGCGCTCTTACATCATTATAAACGGCCTTTGGAATGGGCAGTGATTTATGCCTTGAGCCCTATTCCTATTTTATCATTTGCAGCGGAAGGACATTTTGATGTGCTGATGACGCTCTTTCTGGTCGCCTCAGTATTTGCTTATTCGAAGAAATGGTTTGTAATTTGTGGGGCCGCCTTTGGGATCGCTGTAGCGATGAAAATCATGGTGGTTATTGCCGCTCCTATGTTACTTCTAAGAACAGGTTTTAAGGGGATGCTCGCCGCTACGATTTGCTGTCTCGCTCCTTTTCTCCTCCATTTTGAAGACACACTGCAAATGATCCACGGGTTAGTGACATTTGGCTCCACTAATAATTTCAATGGCTTATTTAATCAATTTTTTGATGATATCATTGGGCTAGATTCTCAAATCGCAAATCGTATCTGCGGAGGACTGTTCGTTCTCTCGTGGAGCCTCGGGTTTTGGTACACTATCCGTGATCGTCTCTGGCTGAGCCTGATGTTTTGCTTAGGAGGGCTTATCCTGTTCGCGCCTATCATGCACTTTTGGTATCTTACATGGTTACTCCCCTTCATCGCTCTTCGTCCCTCGCTTCCTTGGATCTGTTATTCTGTGACTACTCCGCTCTACTTCCTTGTGCATGCTCACTATATTGACACAGGATACTGGGAACTCCCACAGTGGGCAAAATGGATGTTCCACCTACCCTTTGTCATTACTTCTCTGATGCTCCTCCCAAGTGTATATCGTTCCTTTTTTCATCAGCTTAAAAAAGATGTCTTACTTAGCTCTGAGACCACTCAGGGCTGGTCAGTTATTATCCCGACTGTAAGTGTGCACTCTGGAATTATCCAGCTCATTGAGGAGCTAGGGCAGCAAGAAGTCGTTCCAGACGAGGTGATCATCGTGTCTCCAGAAGGCTCCGAGCAGCCACAGTTAGAGTCCGAGCATTTTAAACTCACAAGTCTCAGCGCAGGTCAGGGGCGAGGAGCTCAGATCAAATCTGGTGTCGAAGCTGCGTCTTATCCATGGTGCTTAGTCCTGCACGCTGGAAACACCCTCCCTAAAGATAGTTTCAAGAGAATCAACTTGGCTTTAGAAAGAAACTCACATGTGATAGGTGGATCCTTAGGCCAGCGGTTTGATCAACCAAGGTTGGCCTTGTGCTTTATTGAAGCACTCAATGATTTTAGAGCGGGTTTATTAAAAACGAGCTTTGGCGATCAAAATCAATTTTTTAATCGCGATGTAGCCCTTACTCAAGCAATTCTAACAGATCAACCTTTAATGGAAGATGTGGAGATGAGTGATCGCCTCTGGCAGCGAGGAGAGACGCTACACTTAGCTCACGAAAGCCAAGTGTCTGCTAAAAAGTGGAAACGCTCCCATTTCTGGAAACGCTTCTTTAGTATAGTAAAATTCTATCTACTCTACCGCGCTTTATTCTTTTCCCGAGTACAGCGTGCGAATTTAAGTAAACGCTTTTACAGAGAGTATTACAAGCAGGCCGAGGCTAAGTAATAGAACCCCGCTTACGCTTCCCAAGGTTTGAAACCTAACGTTTCTACTGCTAGTTCAAGATCTTCCTCAGTATCCACATCTGGTAGAGATTCTAATAGGCTTACTTTTTTACCTACGGCTTCTAACTGAGTTACAGAGTGTGTAAGAACGTGCTCTGTGCTCCACTCGAAACCTTGGAACATTTCAGGGTAAAGACCACACATGCCAGCCATCACATAGCCACCGTCAAAGGCTGGGTTAAACGCCACATCACAGCTATCTAATGCTTTTTCCATATCAAGGATATGCTGTGTAGAAAGAGTTGGGACATCTGTTCCTAAGATGAGGACTTTAGCTGCGCCTTGGTCAAAGCACGATTGGATAGCCGCCTTCATCTTGTGCCCTAAGTCTCCTTCTGCCTGCACTACCCAAGCTTGCTCACCAAGCCACTCATTCACGGAAGTATGGTCTCCTCCCGCAACATGAAATTGAACATCTATATCTTTAAGTGAAGCAAGCGTATTCACACGAAGGTGCTGCACCATCGCTGCATGTAAGCTACAGGATCCTTCTTTACCTAACACTCCACTGAGGCGTGTTTTCACCTTCCCAGCTTCAGGGAATTTGGTCATCACCACAAGTGAAGTGTGGCCTTTAGTGCGCGTGTTCACTCGCCTTTGAGTTCAAGTGAATACGCATCAAATTTCTCACAAATCTGATCACGAATCCTACGGAATTCACCGAGAATCTCATCCTCGGTACCGGTTGCATCAGCTGGGTCATCAAAGGTCCAGCAGTGGTGATTTTTTTCACCCTTGAAAGTTGGGCAGCAGGTTTCTGCGTTATCACATACGGTGATGACTGTTTCCACTTCCCCTTCAAGGTATTCGTCGAGATGCTTACTACTGTGTTCGGAAATATCTACTCCGATCTCAGACATGACTTTCTTAGCGATTGGGTGGACATAGCCTGATGGAGCTGCACCTGCGCTTTGAACATCGTAGAGGTTTCCTACCTTTTTCTTCAGATAGCCTTCCGCCATGTGGCTACGGCATGAGTTTCCTGTGCAAAGTACGAGAATTTTCGGTTTATTCATGATCTTATTATAATAATTAGGCTACTGTCCCTCCACAGCTACTTCCACTTCCTGCAGTGCAACCAAAGCAGTGAGGTCCTGTCTTAATGGGTAGTTTTTCAAACCTTACAAGGTCTACATCCCATGCATGAAGTTTTAGATCTGCAACATCTGCTTCCTCACCTTTATCTGCTAATTGAAGCTTTAGTTGTTGGTTAAAGTCACAATCGTAAACTTCCCCCTCCCAGCCCACATTGATCGTATCTCTACACATCAAGCCATTGATAGACTTTGGGTTAAAATTATCAATGAGAAGCTGCATGTATTCATCCAGCATCTTATTTCTCTTTAGGTAAGAAGAGTAACGCGCGATAGGAATATTGGTAATCGCAAAGAGTGAATTAAAGACAATGTCGAATGCTCTCTTTAATTCTACTTTGTATTCTGCTTCTAACTCATCTTGATCACCAGGGAGGAATGCTCCATTTGGGTTATAGACAAGATTTAGAGTGAGCTCAGGGTCGATTCCATAACCTAGTGCATTGAGTTTTTGGAGACCCGCTATGCTTCGATCAAAGACTCCCTCTCCTCTCTGCTCTTCTACATTCTTAGGAGAATAACAAGGAAGAGAAGCTACTATTTCAATCTTCTGTTCAGCGAAAAAATCTCCATATTCTTCATAACCAGGCTCTAACAATATGACGAGATTGCATCGATTGATCACTTTTTTACCCATACGACGAGCTTCACGGACGAAGTGCTTGAAATGTGGATTCATCTCAGGCGCTCCACCAGTAAGGTCAACCGTATGAATTTGTGACGCGTCTTTCAGCCAGTCGAGAATTTTATCGACTGTGTCTAGGGTCATGATTTCTTTTCGGCCAGGACCCGCATTCACGTGGCAGTGAACACAGGTTATATTACACATTTTACCTACGTTCACTTGTAGGATCTCTGGAGCCTTCCTCGTGAGCGGTTGGTTAAACTGCTTCAATGTTTGATCAAAAAGATTAGCCATAACGTGATTATATTTAATTACCTAGTGCTATAAATATATTATGCTTAACAGCACCCATCTGTTCCACAGCAATCTGAAGCAACTGTGGTCACGGTGTAATCAAGTCCTTTAGTTTCACGCGGATGACGGCTCGTGTCACGTGAGCAATCAAATTCCTTGGCCTCTTCTAGTGGTATTTCTTTTAGTGGTTCAACGAACTCAAAGTGCTCTTTGTATGGAGACTTCTGGTAGAGGTTATAGGTCTTATCACAGACTGCGTAGGATTGGCCGCGTTTCATTGTGTGACCATCATCATCACTTACTTGGCTGAATGGACCCTTGTAAATAACGGCTTGATTACGCTCTAAGCACTCTCCTTCTTTCCCTTTCCAAGCGCGGATAGTGACACTACGGAATTCGATACCCTCTACAGTCTGCCAAGGTTCGGCATCACGTTTGAGAATTTCTATGCCATAGAAACCGGCATCTTCAAATGCTTTTAAGAATCCTTCCTCTGTATAGGAACCACTGATACAGCCACTCCATAAATAAGGGTCATCGGCAAGATGCTGAGGAATTTCTTCATCACTCACAATGTCTGAAATAACAGCTCTGCCACCTACTTTTAAGACTCGGAAAAGTTCTTCAAACATCTGATCCTTAAGATTGGACTCAACGAGATTGAGCACACAGTTAGAAACTACAACATCAACGCTGTTAGTTTCAACTAATGGCTGATTTTTACTTAGTTCCTTAGTGATTTCGTCTAGCTCCATCCAGCGGTTGGCGTCATCGACAGGCTTCTCTGCGAGTTCTTTTTCAAGGAGTTCGAGATTTAGAGCGAGATCTTGAATCCGGCCTTTTCTGAATTCTACATTAGAGTATCCTGTTTTTTCTGCAATGATCGGCTCGTTTCTACGTGCAACTTCAAGCATGTCATCAGTCATATCTACGCCGATAACCTTACCTTCTTTCCCAACAACTTGAGAAGCGATGAAGCAAATTTTACCAGTTCCTGAGCCAAGGTCTAAGACCGTGTCACCAGGTTCCACATACTTTGATGGGTCACCACAGCCGTAGTCTTTTTCAATAACTTCAGTGGGGATGATTTCTAAATATTTAGGATCGTAATCCACGGGACAGCATAAGGCTAGTTCAGCTTCTGCTGCTGCACTTGCGTAACGTTCTCTTGTGGCCGACTCAGATGTTGGGATATCGCTCATAGTATGGTTATTATCTATATACTAGAGGAGCGGGAGTCGAATTTATTTCCTTAAAAAATAAAAAAAGCTACAAGGTAGAACCTTGTAGCTTTTAAATTTAATAATTCTTAATGAACGTTACCTAGCGTTACGCTCTTTAGCTTCTGCGATAACTAGTTCAGCAACATTCTTAGGACATGCAGCGTAGTGTGAGAACTCCATAGAGAACTGACCACGACCTGATGTCATTGTTCTAAGGTCACCGATGTAACCGAACATTTCTGAAAGTGAAGCTTCAGCCTTAATGCGCACGCCTGTAGGTGTGCTCTCTTGTGACTGGATCATTCCACGACGACGATTAAGGTCACCGATCACATCACCAACGTGATCTTCAGGAGTGAATACGTCGAGTTTCATGATTGGCTCAAGAATCTGTGCACCAGCCTTAGGAACTGACTGACGGAAACCTGACTTAGCTGCGATCTCAAATGCTACAGCTGAGGAGTCAACTGCGTGTGATCCACCGTCAGTAAGTGTTACCTTCATGTCAACGAGTGGGTATCCAGCAAGAACACCATTATCCATGGACTTACGGAAACCTTTTTCAATCGCAGGGAAATATTCCTTAGGAACGTTACCACCAACAACCTTAGATTCAAATTCGAACCCTGAACCTGGCTCACCTGGCTCAATCGTGTAGTCGATCTTACCATATTGACCAGAACCACCTGACTGCTTCTTATGCGTGTAAGAGTCCTTAAGTACCTTAGTGATAGATTCACGGTAGGCAACCTGTGGCTTACCTACTTCTACTTCTACACCATGTGTTCTCTTAAGTATGTCCACTTTGATGTCGAGGTGAAGTTCACCCATTCCGCGGAGAATTGTTTCCCCTGAGTCTTCGTCTGTTTCAACGTAGAAAGAAGGATCTTCAGCAACCATTTTACCGATCGCTACACCAAGTTTTTCAGCGTTCACCTTGTCCTTAGGAGCAACGGCAATCGAGATAACTGGATCAGGGAACACCATTGGTTCAAGTGTGGCAGGAAACTTAGGATCACAGAGTGTGTGACCAGTCTGTGTATTTTTCATCCCAACGAGTGCTACGATGTCACCAGCTTGGGCGGAATCGAGCTCTGTTCTTTCGTCAGCGTGCATCTCAACGATACGACCGATACGCTCGTTTTTACCAGTGAAGGTATTAAGAACTGTATCACCTTTGTTAAGGACACCTGAATAAATACGTGTGAATGTAAGAGCGCCGAACTTGTCATCCATGATCTTGAATGCAAGAGCACGAAGAGGCTTCTCTGTAGAAACGATAGCAAACTTCCCTGTCTCCTCACCTTCAGCGTTCACCTCTGGCTGAGGGTCAACTTCTGTTGGGCTTGGAAGGTAGTCAACAACTGCGTTAAGAACGAGCTGAACACCTTTGTTTTTGAATGATGATCCACAGTAAGTTGGGAAAAAGTCCATTGAGATAGTTCCTTTACGGATACATTTCTTAATGTCATCCATTGCGGGCTCTTCCATAGTTTCAAGGTAAACCTCCATGAGGTCATCATCCTGCTCAAGAGC
This sequence comes from Akkermansiaceae bacterium, assembly GCA_023301335.1. Taxonomy (GTDB): domain Bacteria; phylum Verrucomicrobiota; class Verrucomicrobiia; order Verrucomicrobiales; family Akkermansiaceae; genus Rubritalea. Next base: position 2,809 of record JALZVA010000001.1, on the reverse strand, counting down.
CGTTTCAATGAGCTTTTCACGGTATTCTTCAACCTTATCAACCATGTCAGCAGGAATGTCCTGGATCTCATAGTTTTCAGGCTCGCCTGAATCATCCCAGACCCACGCCTTACGCGTGAGAAGGTCACAGAGACCAATGAAATCTCCTTCGATACCGATAGGAAGAACCATGACAAGAGGAACTGCTCCGAGAACGTTCTTCACCTGATCAACCACGCGGTAGAAATCACCACCGATACGGTCGAGCTTGTTCACATAAATCACACGAGAAACTTCTGATTCGTTAGCGTAACGCCAGTTTGTTTCTGACTGAGGCTCAACACCACCAGAAGCACAGAATACACCTACACCACCATCGAGCACCTTAAGTGAACGGTAAACTTCAACGGTGAAGTCAACGTGTCCAGGAGTATCAATGATGTTAAAACGGTGATCATTCCAAAAACAAGTCGTTGCAGCAGACTGAATCGTGATTCCACGTTCAGCTTCCTGCTCCATAAAGTCAGTTGTAGATTCACCATCGTGAACCTCACCAATCTTGTGAATTTTACCTGTAAGAGAGAGAATACGCTCAGTAGTGGTGGTCTTACCCGCGTCCACGTGTGCGAAGATACCGATGTTTCTGTATAGTGATAGATCTGTAGCCATGATGGTCTATAGTTAGTTAAGGCCGCTATTTACAGCATGGCCGATGGCGGTGAATAGAGGGAACAAGGCTATTTGGCAATACTTCTCTTTTGTTTTTTTAGAGAATTAGAGATGCACTTCGCTATCGTCCCCTTTTTTCATCGTAGGATGACTCATAAACTTGAAGTGAGTTTATTTCTCCAATCGTGGTGCCGAGTGGCCTTGATCTTTGATTTTTTGAGGAGTGTAGTGGGTTCTTTGATTTTTTCTGGGTGGTGAGCGGCTAGATTTTCACGCTGTCCAATGTCTTTCTTGAGGTTGTAGAGTTATACCTTGAGTTTATCATCTGGCTCGTATCCGTGCTTAGTGCTCCAGTTTTCACCGACTTTAGATTGATAACCATTGGGCGCCTTAAGATGTAATCAATCAGCATCACGAATAGCAATTTTTTCAGGGACGGTGTTATGCACGTGTGAGGTTCTCACCACGAATAAGAGGCATCAAATCATACAAGTCTTCTACTGAATTTTTCTCAGGTAATGGATGATCTAGCGCAGCTGCAATGGTGGTCATAATGTCAATCTGAGACACAAGGGCATCAGATGTGGTGCCAGCTTTAGTAACGCCAGCGTATTTGATGATAAATGGCATACGGCGGCCACCTTCATAGATACCATGCTTTAGCCCCACAGAGCGGGTGTGGTGACCAATGATCATATACTTCATCACAAGTGTAAGCGTAATGCTCAGGGCCATTATCAGTAGAGAAAACAACGATGGTGTTTTTCTTCATGCTCACTTTGCTCCAGCGCGGCAAGTATTTTACCACAGGCATCATCTGTCTCTGCGACTAGGTCTCCGTATGGGCCTGCCTGAGATTTCCCCTCGAACTCATAGTTTGGTATGATCGGTGCGCGCGGCGATGGGAATGCCTATCGGTAAACTTGATACCTTCATCTGCGAGTTTATCGAGATGCGGTGTGGAGATTTTACTTTTAGGGTTATAACACCCTAAATCTCCAAAACCTAGATCGTCTTCATAGAGAATAAGGATATTAGGTTGTTTCTTTTCCTCTGCTCAGAGCTGAGAAATGGCACTTGAGAAAGCTAGTAGAGCAAATACATATCTATTCATGCCATCCACCTCGGAAGGAAACAGGTTTATAGAAAGAGCAAAAGATGAACGATTCTCACGCGGTTCTCTCGTAGTTTTCAATCTCATCCCCTTTTATCCCCTTCCTTTTTTAAAAAAAGATTAGCCTGCCCTAAAAGCTCCTGCTACTTCTTTGCTGTGCGAATTTTAGCTATTGACCCTGCAATCCGAAATACAGGCTTTGCCATTGTGGAGGGCGATGCCCAGAAGCAAGAAGCTCTCGACTATGGTGTGATTAGAATTCCCGCAAAAATCCCGCAATCGCAGGCATTAGCTGCAGTTAGCCGAGGGATAGCCAACTTGATTGAAAAATGGGAGCCTGACGAAATGGCCGTAGAATCGATCATTTATGTTCAGTCTCACAAAACAGCTATCTCCATGGGAGCCGCTCGTGCGGCAGCACTCATTGCAGGTGCAGATGCAGGCCTCTCAATCTATGAATACTCCCCCACCAAAGTGAAAAATGCTGTCGTTGGAAAAGGGCGAGCTGATAAATCTCAGGTCGCCTATATGGTTAGAGTGTTACTTGGACTCAGGGAAACACCTGCTTTTGATGCAGCAGATGCCATCGCTATAGGACTTGCTCATTTAGCAACTACCGACCCCTTGCGCGCAAGTGTGCTTGATAAAAAGAAGATTTAGGTAAAAGGTCTCTTATTACGCTCCAAGACGCTATAGGATGTTGAGAAAGAACTGAGCAATACCCCAAGTATCAAGTTACTTTGTTCTTGAACCGTTCTGTCCCCGCTCGCAGGTTGTTGACTTATTCTTCTTCTTTTTGAGACTCAAAATCTCTAAACGTTTTCGCTACAGGGTGCCTTCCCTTATTAGGAGGAACGATAAAAATGAGTTGCCGGTGCTCTGGGTAATGGCGCCAAACACCACTAAAGAATTTGATAATTTCACCCTCTTTGTTCTCATATCCTAAAATAGTCGTATAATCACCCGTATCTTTTCTAGGTGCCTTAACAATAGTAGATTTACCCGACTCTAATTTTATTTTCACATCGCCAAGACTACCTGCGAATA